>NZ_DF968269.1:0-12580 GCF_001270025.1 Streptomyces azureus
CATCAGCATCGCCATGCTCACGAGCGGCCCTTGACACCCCCAGCCCCGCCCTAACTGAACGGCGTTGCCTCTAGGCCCTGTCGTCACATTCCCGTCGTCCGCCCGAAGGGCGGGCTCCGCGGCGTCAGGTGCGTGCTCTCGGTGTGCCGGGCGCAGGCCCTTGTACTGGTTGTACGTGGGTCTGTGCCCGGTGCGGCGAGAGCACGCACCTGACGCCGCGGGGCAGGCGGGAATGACGACAGGGCCTGGCGGACCGGGCGCCAGCAGGGCGTCGTAGGCGTCGGGGGGACCTCACTCCTGCAACAGCACCACACCCGACTCCCCGGGCACGTGCACCACCCCGTCCGCCCCGGGCGTCTCCACCGGCTCCCACGCGGCCAGCACGCGCGCGTGCGGGACGCCGAGCGACAGCGCGGCCGGTTCCGGCGCCAGGTTCACGGCCACGAGGACGTCCCCGCGCCGGAAGGCGATCCATCGGCGCTCCTCGTCGTAGGCGACCTTGGTGTCGGCGAGGTCGGGATCGGTCAGGTCGGGCTGCTCGTGGCGCAGGGCGAGGAGCCGCCGGTACCAGGCCAGCACGCGCGCGTGGGGCTCGCGTTCCGGCTCGGACCAGTCGAGGCAGGAGCGGTCCCGGGTCGCCGGGTCCTGCGGGTCGGGAACGTCCTCCTCCTTCCAGCCGTGCGCGGCGAACTCCCGCCGCCTGCCCCGCCGTACCGCGTCCGCCAGCTCCGGGTCGGTGTGGTCGGTGAAGAACTGCCAGGGCGTGCCCGCCGCCCACTCCTCGCCCATGAAGAGCATCGGCGTGAAGGGGGCCGTCAGCATCAGCGTGGCCGCACAGGCAAGCAGCCCGGGGGAGACCAGGGACGAAAGGCGGTCTCCCTGGGCGCGGTTGCCCACCTGGTCGTGGGTCTGGCTGTAGCCGAGCAGCCGGTGCCCGGCCACCCGCGTACGGTCCAGGGGGCGGCCGTGGTGCCGCTCCCGGAAGCTGGAGTACGTCCCGTCGTGGAAGTAGCCGCCGGTGAGGGTCTTGGCGAGCCCGGCGAGGGGAGCGCGTGCGAAGTCGGCGTAGTAACCCTGCGACTCGCCGGTCAGCGTGGTGTGCAGGGCGTGGTGGAAGTCGTCGTTCCACTGCGCGTGCAGCCCGAGGCCGCCCTCGTCCCGGGAGGTGATGAGCCGCGGGTCGTTCAGATCCGACTCCGCGACCAGGAACAGCGGCCGGTCCACCTCGGCGGCCAGGCCGTCCACGGCCGTCGACAGCTCCTCCAGGAAGTGGAGCGCGCGCGTGTCCACCAGCGCGTGCACCGCGTCCAGGCGCAGCCCGTCGATCCGGTAGTCGCGCAGCCACGCCAGCGCGCTGCCGATGAGAAAGGCGCGCACCTCGTCCGAGCCGGGCGCGTCCAGATTGACCGCGGCGCCCCAGGGCGTGTGATGCCTGTCCGTGAGATACGGCCCGAACACGGGCAGGTAGTTCCCGGACGGGCCGAAGTGGTTGTGCACCACGTCGAGCACCACGCCCAAGCCGAGTTCGTGGGCCCGGTCGACGAAGCGTTTCAGCGCCTCGGGCCCGCCGTACGGCTCGTGCACGGCCCACAGCGAGACGCCCTCGTAGCCCCAGCCGTGCGTGCCCGGAAAGGGGCACAGCGGCATCAGCTGCACGTGCGTGACGCCCAGTTCGGCGAGATGGCCGAGCCGCTCGGCGGCCGCGTCCAGGGTGCCCTCGCGGGTGTACGTCCCGACGTGCATCTCGTACAGCACCGCGCCGGGCAGCGGCCGCCCCTGCCACTGGGCGCGCCACTCGTACCGCTCGTGGTCGACGACCGCGCTCAGCCCGTCCGGGCCGTCCGGCTGCCGGCGCGAGCGCGGATCGGGCCGTACGGGGCCGTCGTCCAGCGCGAAGCCGTACCGGGACCCGTCGCGCGCGTCCGCCTCGCCCCGCCACCATCCCGCCCGTTCCGGATCGCGCTCCAACGCGCGTGTGACGCCGTCGCACTGGAGCGTCACACGGCCTGCCTGCGGTGCCCACACCTCGAACTGCACGGGCGGTTCCCCTTCGTCTGCTCACCGTGATGTAGCCCGTCCATGGTGCGTCAAAACGCGATCAATCCGCTGGCGCATCCACCCATTTGCGGCGGGTCCCGGCGGATCCGGGCGCGTGGCGGCCGTTTTCCCGTTTTCTGGACAGCCCGGCCGCGCTGCCCGACAATCACGAGCGTGACGTCGTCCTTCGAGTTCAACACGTACCCAGCGCGGCTCTCCGACGTGGAGCGCGACAGGGCGCTGAAGGTGCTCCGTGACGGCGTCGCCATGGGCCGCCTGTCCCATGACACGTTCATCCGCCGCATGGAACTGGCGCTCGCCGCCCGCCGCCCGGACGAGCTCGCCGTGCTCACCGCCGACCTGCCCACGGAGAGCCGGTTCTCCCGCGTGGTGTTCGGCACCGTCGAGGCGGTCTCCGGGTTCACCGTACGGCTGCGCAGAGCATGGCAGGCCGAGAAGCTGCCCAAGCTGCTGCTGCCCCACCCGGCGCACGGCCATCCGCTGCGCATAGGCCGCGATCCCGCCAGCGGACTGCGCCTCAACCACGAGACGGTCTCCCGCGTCCACGCCGAACTCCGCCACCAGGGCGGCATGTGGGTCCTGCGCGACCTCGGCTCCACCAACGGCACCACGGTGAACGGACGGCGCGTGGTCGGCGCGGCCGTCGTCCGCGAGGGCGATCAGGTGGGGTTCGGGCGGATGATGTTCCGGCTGGCGGCCGACTGACCGGGAAGCCCGACCGAGTACCGGAACGCGGCCAACTGACCGGAAACCGAGCCATACCTTAGCTCTGGCCTTGGATTTACCAGCTGTCGATCCGTGAGGGGTGGCTCAAAACCCGTTGCGCTCCGCGGTGTTGACGTACCCCAGAAGTCGTGACTGACTGTGCGTACGCCATGTACAGCTGGTGAAGCGACGGCGCCGCATCGGGGAGGTGTGCTCTGCCGCCCCTCCCGCGCTACCCGACCGTCGACGAACTGGGCGTCCGGGCCGCCGCCCTCGTCGCCCGCCACCCGCGTAAGGCCCGGCTGCGCAGGATCGGCACGTCCCGCGCGGGCACGCCCATGTGGCTGCTCTCCGTCGGCCACGGCAGCCGCCAGGCGCTCGTCGTCGCCGGCCCCCACGCCAACGAACCCGTGGGCGGCGCCACCGTGCTGCGTCTGGCCGAGCGGGCGCTGGCCGACCCGCGGCTCACCGAGGGCGCCGACGCCACCTGGAACCTGCTGCTGTGCCTCGACCCGGACGGGCTGCGCCGCAACGAGGGCTGGCTGACCGGCCCTTACGCCCTCGGCCGGTACTTCCGGAACTTCTTCCGGCCCGGCTTCCTGGAACAGCCCGAATGGCTGCCCGACGGCGCGGCCGGCGCGGCCCTGCCGGAGACCCGTGCCCTGCTCGACGTCCAGGACGAACTGCGGCCGTTCCTCCAGTGCTCCCTGCACGGCGTGGACGTCGGCGGCGGCTTCGTCGAGCTCACCGACGACCTGCCCGGGCTCGCCCAGCGCGTCGCACACACCGCGGCCCGGCTCGGCATCCCCCGCGAGCTCGGCGCCTACGACGCCCTGCACTGGCCCGGCCTGGGACCCGCCGTCTACCGGATACCCCCGCCGCGCCGGGCCGATCTGGCCGCGGCCATAACGGAGGCCGCCGTCGAGTCGACGTGGTTCCATCCGCACCGGCACGGCACCCTCACGGCGGTCGTCGAGGCGCCCATGTGGGGTGTGGCGGCCGTGTCGGACGCCTCCCCGCCCGCCGACCGGGACGGAGTGCTGCGGGCCGTGAGCCGCACCCTGCGCCAGGACACGGGGCTCCTGCGGCACCTCCTGGCCCGCATCCGGCCGCACCTCGCCGCCGTGCCCGACGCGGCGCGGCTGCTCGCTCCGGTCGACGACTATTTACTGGTCTGCCCCGGCCTCGCCGACGCCTGGGACCCCGACACCGGCGACGGCGCGGCCCACCCCCTTCCGCCGCTGAGCACCGCCCACCTCGCCGCCCTGCGCATCTCCGGGCGACGGCTGGCCCTGCGCACCGCCGGTCTCCTGCACCAGCTCGTGCGGGCCTCCGGGCGCGACCCGGCCGGGGCGCTGCCGGAGCTGGACCGGCTGATCGACGAGTGGTGCGCCGACTACCGCGACGGCTGCGGAGCGCGCTGGATCCCGGTGGCACGCCAGGCGGAGTACCAGGCGCGCGTCGTGCTCTCCGCCTTCGAACTGGCCGCGCGGCATACGCGCGCGGGTTCCCGTTCGGGCGAGCCGGGGTGGGAGTCGGGGGCGGCGGTGCCGATGCAGCGGGACTGACACCGCGATGACGGCGCGGCCGGGGCTGGTGTCTACGGCGCCCCCTCGCGCGCGTGCAGCGCCGCGGCGACCACCGTGCGGGACTGGTGCTCGACCTGGTGCTCCAACGGCACCCAGCGGGCACGGAAACGTTCCGCGAAAGCGTCGCTCCAGGTCGCCACGAGCTCCTCCAGCTGCTCGGCCGCCCGGTCGTCGGTTCCGCGCAGCACCCGCCGCAGCATGGCCGCCGCCCGCAGCGGCACGCGGCGCACGAACGCGTCCACACTGCCGACATACGCCCTGGTGCGGTCGGCGGGCGGCGTGCGCACCAGGTCGTCGGCCAGCCCCGGCACCAGCTCCAGCCCCCACCGCGCGGCCCGCAGCAACGGCCCGTCCAGGTCCGCGAGCTGGGGCAGCGCGCCGTCGAGCACCCGCGTCACCTCCAGCGCGTCCCGTTGCAGCCGGCGGGCGAGCCGCCCGATCGCCGCCGCCGGAGCTGGGTGCGGTGCCGGGTCGTCCACCAGGTCGCTCGCCCACATCGGCACCTCGACCACCGCGGTCAGACCGCCGTACCGGTGGGCGTGGTACCAGGTGCTGCGCCGCGCGTCGTCCGGCAGGCTCGGATACGCGGGTCCTGCCTCCGGGGCGGGCATGACGTGCACCCCCGGCCCGGACGCGGGCCAGCCCGCGGCGTCCGAGGCGCCGGTCTCCACCGGGATGTGCAACTCGGCCGCGGACTTGGCGAACGGCTCGGCCAGCCCGGGCACGTCCTTCGTCAACTGCACCCAGCTGCCGCCCAGGTCCGTGCCGTGCAGGGTCACCTGGAGGTAGGGGCGCAGCTCGTCGATGACGCCGGTCAGGGCCCGGGTCTCGGGCGGCAGCCGGTCGGGCGGCAGTACGGACGGCGCCCACTCCGGCTGCTCCGGGCCCGCGGGGCGGAAGAAGCCGAGGTGGTAGTCGAACAGGCTGCGCGGCGCCGGCGTCACATGCAGGCTCGCCCCGTCGGGGTCCGCGCACAGCAGGAAGTGCCAGGAGATGCCGTCGCGCAACTCCCGCTGTTCCAGCACCCGTCGGGCGAGCGCGAGCAGCGTGCAGGAGCCGGTCGGCTCGTTGGCGTGGGCGCCGGCGACCACCAGCACGGCGCGGCGGGCGCGGCCCACCGACAGCAGGTGCAAAGGTCTGCCCGCGCGCGAGAGACCCACCTGCCGCAGGTTGCACACCCCGGGTCGGTGAGCGGCCAACGCCTGGGCAGCAGAGACCTGTTCGGCCACCGTCAGGTAGCGCAGCTCCGGCAGGACACTCACCCCCGTCACATCCGCCCGAGTTCGCAATCGCAGTACCCCACGGCCATGGTGCGGTGTCAAGGGCGCGACCGGGGAGGCTCCAAGGGGAACCCGGAAGCATGGCCGGCCGGGCGGGGCGAGATGTCCTGGGCGGTGCGCCGCCCCGCCGCCGGTCGTGGCGTCACAGGCGCGCTGTCACTGCTGGTGCAGCCCGCGTCCGGCCAGGGTCAGGAACACCTCGCCGACCGCCTCCGAGAGGGTCGGGTGCGGGTGGACGTGCCGGGCCACGTCGGACGGCCCCGCGTCCCAGCCGACGATCAGCTGGCTCTCGGCGATCATCTCCGACACGTGCGGGCCCACCAGGTGTACGCCCAGTACGCGTCCGCCGCCGGCCTCGGTGACGACCTTCACCATGCCGCCCTGCCCGTGCACCATGCCCTTCGCGACGGCGGTCAGCGGCATGCTGTTGGTCTCCACCTCCTGCCCACGCGCGCGTGCCTCGGCCTCGCTCAGACCGACGGCCGCTGTCTGTGGCGACGAGTACGTGACCCGCGGCACGGCCGCGTAGTCCACGGGCGCGGACGGCACGCCCGCCAGCGTCTCGGCCACCAGCAGCCCTTCCGCGAACGACGCGTGGGCCAGTCCGAGCGACGGCGGCGGGAGCAGGTCGCCCACGACGTGGATGCCGGGCACCGCCGTCTCCAGCCGGTCCCAGTCGGCCGGAACGACGAAACCGCGCCCGTCCGTGGTGAGACCCGCGGCGGCCAGGTCCAGGCCGTCGGTGACCGGGGCCCGCCCGACCGCCACGAGCAGCCGTTCGGCCTCGACCGTGAGGGTCTCGCCCCGGGCCGTACGCACGCGTGCGCGTACCCCGTCGTCGAGGACCTCGGCGTCCAGGAGCCGGGAGCCGGCCCTCACGTCGATGCCGCGCTTCTTCAGGCCGCGGGTCAGATGCCGGCTCACATCGGCGTCCTCCAGCGGCACGATCCGCTCGGCGGCCTCCACGAGCGTGACGTCGGCGCCCAGAGAGCGGTGGAACGAGGCGTACTCCACGCCGATCGCGCCGCCCCCGAGCACCAGCACGGACGCCGGGAGGCCGGGCGCGAAGAGCGCGTCGTCACTCGTCACCACGCGCCGCCCGTCCGGTGCGAGCCCCGGGAGCGTGCGCGGCTGTGAGCCGGTCGCGAGCACGAGCCCGCGGCGCGCGGAGAGGTCGTACACGCCGGGTTCGCCGTCCACCCCGGTTTCGCCGTGCACGCCCTCGACCCGCACGGAGCGCGGCCCCGTCAGTCGTGCGCTGCCCTTCACCACCCGCACGCCCGCGTGTGCGAGATGCGCCTCGACGCCCCTGTGGTTGCGGGCCACGATGTCGTCGCGCGTGGCCACCAGGGCCGGCCAGTCGACGGCGTCCAGCGTCGCCTTCACGCCCCAGCGTTCATGTGCCTCGGCGATGCCGTCGACGAGTTCGGCCGCGTGCAGCATCGCCTTGCTCGGGATGCAGCCGCGGTGCAGACACGTCCCGCCTACCTTGTCCCGCTCGACGAGCACGACGTCCAGACCGAGGGCCGCGGCGCGCAGGGCGGTGCTGTAACCGCCCGTGCCGCCGCCGATGACGATGACGTCCGGTGAGTTCATGCACTCAGCCTCCGCCCGGCCCTTGCCATGAGTCCAAGGCAATGTTCTTGTGGGATCGATGCAGGGTGTTTATGGGAGGGGCCGCACATGAGCCTGCGGCAGATGGAGTACTTCCTGACGGTCGTCGAGGAGGCGTCCTTCACCCGCGCGGCCGAGCTCCTGCACGTCTCGCAGCCCGCGCTCTCCCACCAGATCAAGGCCCTGGAACGGTCGGTCGGCGGCGCGCTGCTGGAGCGCATGCCGCGCGGGGTCCGCCTGACCCCGATGGGACGCGCCTTCCGGCCGCACGCCGAACTCGCCGTGCGCAGCGCCGCGCAGGCCCGCCGCGCGGCCCGCGCCGCCGCCGGTGCGGAGGGCGGCGAACTGCATGTCGCCGCCGTCCACTCCGTCGCGGTCGGTGTCCTCCCGGACGTCTTCGCCCGCTGGCACGCCGCCCATCCGCGCGTGCTGCTGCACCTCCACGAGTACGCGACCTCCGAGGCCCTGGAGGAGCAGGTCGAGTGCGGCACCGCCGATCTCGGTGTCGGTCCGGCGCCCGCCGACTGGCCGGGCACCGTCGTGCCGGTCGGTGAGGAGGACATCGTCCTCGTGGTGCCCTTCGACGACCGTTTTTCCGGCCGTACGACGGTGACACTGCCCGAACTCGCCGACCGCCCCTGGGTGCGCTGCGCCATGGAACCCGTCGTCCACGGCGAACGTTTCCTCGACTGGGCCTGCGGCCGGGCCGGCTTCACCCCGCGCACCGCCGTGTTCACCGAGCACACCTCCACGGCGGTACGCATGGCCGCCGCCGGTGTCGGCGTCTGCGCCGCGCCCGCCCACCTCGTCCGCGACGCGGTCGGCGACGGCTGCGTCGTCCTCGTACCCGACCCGCCGTGGAAGCGCACGCTGACGGTCTTCTCCCGCCTGCCACCGGCCGGGGCGGCCGAGGCCTTCGTGAACCTGCTGCGGTCGGTGTGGCCTCACCCGCGCGTTGCCCCCGCCTCGCCGCTGCGAGCGTACGAGGACTGTCCTGAGGGTGCCCGCGTGCTGGCTCGCCGTGCCGTGGTGCGGCGTGTTCGCTTGCCGTGTTGGGGTGCGGTGCCCGCGTGCTCGCTTGCCGTGTCGCGCTGCCGCGCCCCGCACCCTCGCTTGCCCTGGGGTGCGGTGCCTCGCGTGCTCGCTCGCAGCGCCCCTCGCCTCCCGCCCTGCCCCGCCGCAATCAGCCCGGCCTCAGTCGCCCACCCGCTCCAGCAACGCCACCGGCAGCCCCGCGAACAACTCCGCCACGCGCGCGTGCCCCGCGAACTCCCGTCCTGGTTCCAGGACATCCGCCCAGCGTCCCGGCGGCAGCGATAGCCGGGTGTCCTGCCAGCCGCCCGCCTCCGCGAGCCGGAGGGACAGGCGGGTGACGGCCGTCAGTGCCTCGCCGGAGCGGACGAACGCCAGGCAGTGCTGTGCCGCGGGTCCCTCGGCGGGCAGCGGCATGTACGTCGCCGTGTCGCCGAAGGCGTCGGGCCGTCGCGCCCGCAGCCCCAGGGCCGCCCGCGTCACCGCCGCCTTCTCCCCGGACGTCGTGCCGGACTCCTCGGGCGGGAAGCTCACCGCCCGCCGGTTGTCGGGGTCGACCAGCGCCCGGTACTCGGCCTCCGTGCCCTGGTAGACGTCCGGCACGCCCGGCATCGTCAGCTGGACCAGGGCCGTGCCCAGCACGTTCGCCCGGATGTGCGGTGCGAGAGAGTCCCGGAAGGCGGCGACCCGCGCGCTCGGCGCCCCGCACGGCCCGGCCGCCACGAACCGCGCCACCGCCTCCTCGTACGGCGGCTCCTGCTCGGTCCAGCTGGTGTACAGCCCCGCCTCGCGCACGTGCTTCAGCAGCGCCCCCTGCACCCGCTCCCCGACCCCCGGCGCCGGGCCCAGCCCGAACACCGTCTGCCAGGCCGCCCAGGCCAGTTGCGCGTCCGGCACGCCCTCGCCGGTGCGGGTCACCTCGGCGAGGACGTCCGCCCAGCGGTCCGGGCACTCGGTGAGCACGTGCAGCGCCGCCCGGACGTCGGCACTGCGCTTGGTGTCGTGCGTCGAGGCGACCGTCCCGGTCACCGGCCAGTCGCGCTGCACGCGCGCGCAGTACGCGTGGAACTCCTCCGGCGACAGCGCGGGGCGGCCGGGATCCCCGCCCACCTCGGTCGCCGACAGCAGCGGTACATAGCGGTAGAACGCCGTGTCCTCCACGGACTTCGCGCGCAGCGCCGACGAGGTCTGGGCGAACCGCGTCCGGAACTCCACCTGCGGGGGCCCGTCGCCGTACCGCCCCAGCACGAGGTCCCGTACGACGTCCACCGCGCCGGCCTCCTCGGGCACGGCGAAGGCGAGCCGGGCCTCGGCGGCGGCCTCCTCGGTGACCACGGACGCCGCGTCGGCGGACTCGTACGGCCGGTAGACCTCCATCCGGACCAGCAGCTCCTGGAGCGCGGTGCGCAGCGCCCAGGGCGCGCGGTCGCGCAGCGCCGGCTCCGGCGAGGTGGCGCACAGCCGGGCCGCCACCCGCACCAGCCGGTCGGTCTCGGTGGCCAGCTCGTGCGTGAGGACCTTGTACGCCGCCCGCCGCACCGTCGCCTCCCACTGCCCGCCCCGGTCCGTCTGCGGCGCCGCGAACCGCCGGTACTGACCCAGGAGGTCCCCGAACCCGGCCGAGTCCGTGAAGAGCCCGTCCACGTGCCGCAGGGCGTCGTAGCCGGTGGTGCCCGCGACGGGCCAGGCGGCCGGCAGGTGCTCACCGTCGGCGAGGATCTTCTCCACGACCGTCCAGCGGCCGCCGGTCGCCTCGTGCAGCCGCCGGAGGTAGTCGTCGGGGTCGGCGAGCCCGTCGGGATGGTCGACGCGCAGCCCGTCGATCACTCCCTCGTGGAGCAGCTGGAGGATCTTGTCGTGGGTGGCCTCGAACACCTCGGGGTCCTCCACCCGCACCCCGATGAGCTCCGAGATGCTGAAGAACCGCCGGTAGTTGAGCTCCGTCCGGGCCAGCCGCCACCACACCGGGCGGTACCACTGCGCGTCCAGGAGGTGCGGCAGCGGCAGGTCCTCGGTGCCCTCGCGCAGCGGGAACACATGGTCGTAGTAGCGCAGGACGTCACCGTCGACGCGCAGCTCCCCGAGCACCTCGCCCAGCGGTCCGCCGAGCACCGGCAGCAGCACCTGGCCGTCCTGGGCCTCCCAGTCGATGTCGAACCAGCGCGCGTACGGCGACTTCGGGCCCTCGCGGAGCACCTCCCACAGGGCGCGGTTGTGGCGCGGGGCCATGGCCATGTGGTTCGGGACGATGTCCACCACCAGGCCGAGCCCGTGCTCGCGCGCCGTGCGCGCCAGCGCGCGCAGTCCCTCCTCGCCGCCCAGTTCCTCGCGCACGCGCGCGTGGTCGACGACGTCGTAGCCGTGCATCGAGCCCGGCACCGCCTCCAGGACGGGGGACAGATGCAGGTGCGAGACGCCGAGCGAGGCCAGGTACGGCACGACGGCCGCCGCGGCCCCGAACGGGAACTCGGGCTGCAGTTGCAGCCGGTACGTGGCCGTGGGCACCACCGGGTCAGGTCGCTCAGGTGTCATGCAAACCTACGTACCCGCCCCGCCGCCATTCGTGTCATCGTCCGCGCCAGGTGCGTCGCGCGTCGCCCGGACGAGTGGCTCTTTCCGGGCGACGCGGCGATGGCGTCGACAAGGGCGGCCGTACGGGCCGCCGGGGCTGCTACACGGGCCTCTGGAGCACCGTCATGCTCCGGTCGGCCAGGGTCAGCCGGTCCCCGGCCTGCACCTTCGGGCCCGTCCCCGGCGGCACACCGTCAGCGCGGGCCGTGTCGACCACCACCTGCCACTGCCGCCCGTGGTTGACCGGAACCAGGAACTCCAGCGGCTTGGGCGACGCGTTGAACATCAGCAGGAACGAGTCGTCGGTGACGCGCTCCCCACGCGGGCCCGGCTCCGAGATCGCGTTGCCGTTGAGGAACACCGTCAGCGCCGAGACCCGTGCCGAGTCCCAGTCCCGCTGGGTCATCTCCCGGCCCTCGGGGGTGAACCAGGCGATGTCGGACAGATCGTCGTGCGTGCCCTCCACGGGCCGGCCGTGGAAGAAGCGCCGGCGGCGGAGGACCGGGTGGTCCCGGCGCAGCCACACCATCGCGCGCGTGAAGGCCAGCAGCTCCCTGCTCAGGCCCCCCTCGGCGTCCTCTCCCTCCTCGGGCTCCTCGGGCCACTCGACCCAGGCCAGTTCGTTGTCCTGGCAGTAGGCGTTGTTGTTGCCGCGCTGGGTGCGGGCGAACTCGTCGCCGTGGCTGATCATGGGCACGCCCTGGGACAGCATCAGTGTCGCGATGAAGTTGCGCATCTGCCGGGCCCGCAGCCGCAGCACGTCCGGGTCGTCCGTATCGCCCTCGGCGCCGCAGTTCCAGGACCGGTTGTGGCTCTCGCCGTCCCGGTTGTCCTCGCCGTTGGCCTCGTTGCGCTTGTCGTTGTACGACACCAGATCGTGCAGTGTGAAGCCGTCGTGGCAGGTCACGAAGTTGATGGAGGCCAGCGGGCGCCGCCCGTCGTCCTGGTACAGGTCGGACGAACCGGTCAGCCGCGAGGCGAACTCCGCGAGCGTGCGCTGCTCGCCCCGCCACAGGTCCCGCACGGTGTCCCGGTACTTGCCGTTCCACTCGGTCCACAGCGGCGGGAAATTGCCCACCTGGTAGCCGCCCTCGCCGACGTCCCACGGCTCGGCGATCAGCTTGACCTGCGAGACCACGGGGTCCTGCTGCACCAGGTCGAAGAACGACGACAGCCGGTCCACCTCGTGGAACTGCCGGGCGAGCGTCGCCGCCAGGTCGAACCGGAAGCCGTCGACGTGCATCTCAGTGACCCAGTACCTGAGTGAGTCCATGATCAGCTGGAGCACGTGCGGGGACCGCATGAGCAGGGAGTTCCCGGTCCCTGTCGTGTCCATGTAGTAGCGGGGGTCGTCCGTCAGCCGGTAGTAGCGCGAATTGTCCAGGCCCTTGAAGGACAGGGTCGGGCCCAGGTGGTTGCCCTCGGCCGTGTGGTTGTAGACCACGTCGAGGATCACCTCGATCCCGGCCTCGTGCAGGGCCTTCACCGCCGACTTGAACTCCAGCACCTGCTGGCCGCGGTCGCCCCATGAGGCGTAGGCGTTGTGCGGGGCGAAGAAACCGATCGTGTTGTAGCCCCAGTAGTTGTTCAGGCCCATGTCGACCAGGCGGTGATCGTTCACGAACTGGTGTACGGGCATCAGCTCCAGGGCCGTGACGCCGAGCTCGGTGAGGTGCTCGATGATCGCCGGGTGGGCGAGGGCCGCGTAGGTGCCGCGCAGCTCCTCCGGCA
>NZ_DF968270.1:0-5616 GCF_001270025.1 Streptomyces azureus
CGATCAGGCTGACCGCCCGCTCGGGCAGCCACGCGGAGGCCGTGCCGCTGTCGTCGGAGCCGGAGCCGAAGAGGTGGGGGGCCAGCTGGGCCTGGAGGTCGGCCGGGTTGGGTCGGGCCGTCGGGTCCATCTGCATGCAGGACTCGATGAGCGGACGCAGCTCGTCCGGGAGGCCCTCCAGGTCCGGGCCCTCGCGCAGCAGCATGAAGACGGTCTCGACCGGGTTGGCGCCGTGGAAGGGCGGGTGTCCGGTGGCGGCGAAGACCAGCATGGAGCCGAGGGAGAAGACGTCGCTCGCGCCCGTGACGCTGCGGGAGTCCTTGGCCTGCTCGGGGGACATGTAGGCGGGCGTGCCGACGGCGACGTTCGTCATCGTCAAACGTGTGTTCGAGACGCCTGACGCGATACCGAAGTCGATCACCCGGGGACCGTCCTCGACGACCAGGACGTTCGACGGCTTGAGGTCCCGGTGTACCAGCCCGGCACCGTGGATGGACTGGAGCGCCTCGGCCACGCCCGCCGCCAGCCAGCGCACCGCCTGAGCCGGGAGCGGCCCGCAGTCGTTCACTATCTCCTCGAGGGAGGGCGCGGGGACGTACGCGGTGGCGAGCCACGGCACGGCGGCGCGCGGGTCGGCGTCCACGACGGCGGCCGTGTAGAAGCCGGATACGGCGCGGGCCGCCTCCACCTCACGCGTGAAGCGGACCCGGAACAGCTGGTCCTCGGCCAGCTCCGTCCGGACGGTCTTGATCGCCACGCGCCGGCCGGACGCCGAGCGCGCGAGATAGACCAGCCCCATGCCGCCGGCACCCAGCCGTCCCAGCACCTCGAACGGCCCGATCCGCCGCGGATCGTGCTGCGTCAGCTGATCCACCACTTGCCTGCCACCTCCCCGTACGAGCCGCGCCAAGCCACATGTTCCACGCGACCCCGTGCAGCGTCTCACCACCGCACCGCCATGGCGGCACGCACCCTGATTCTTCCTGGCCGGAGCCTCGGTTGCGAACCCGGTGACAATTGGGATGTCTCGGTACACAGGCGATCAAACAATGACCAAACACTGCCTGATCGGCCCTGCTCAGCGGTGCAGCAGCGCGAAGGACGCCCCCTGATTGTCCGTGACGACGGCGACCGTGCCGTACGAGGTCCGGAAAGGCGGGGCCTGGATCCGGCCGCCGAGGCGGGTGACGTCCTCCAGCGCGGCCGGTACGTCCTCGACGGCGAAATGGACGAGGAAGTGGGGCGGCATCTCGGCCGGGAACACGTCGGAGACGGGGGCGCGGCCGAAGTCGGGCTCGGCCTCGGGGCCGAACAGGGCCTCCTGGAAGAGGTCGCCGTAGAAGGCGTTGGCCGCCTCGGTGTCCCGCGCGTACAGCTCCGCCCAGGCGAAGGTGCCCGGCTCGCGCCGCCTGCCGAAGCCGGGGTGCCGGTCCGGCTGCCACAGGGCGAAGACGGCCCCCTCCGGGTCGGTGACGAGAGCGGTGACACCCAGCTCCCCGGCCGGCACCGGCGACGAGACGACCTGCCCGCCGGCCGCCCGGATACGCCGGGCCAGGGCCGCCGCGTCCGGGGTCGCGAAGTACACCGTCCAGACGGTGGGCAGCCGGCCGTCCATCTTGCGGACCAGCGCGGCCACGGGTTCACCGTCCTTCAGCGCCTGCGCGAAGGGGCCGAACCAGTCCTCGAAGGTCCACCCGAAAAGTTCACCGTAGAACCGCTTGCCCGCCTCGACGTCGGGAAGCTGCGCGTCCACCCAGCAGGGGACGCCCTCTGCGTACACCGATGCCCTGTTTTCGGCCATGCCGACAACGTAACCGCGACTGCGGCACCCCGCAGACCAGGCACACCAGCCCCCGCACCTCCTTACACCCCATTTGCAGTCGGCCGAATCGCGCCCCGATCACGCCTCGGTAAGCTGACGGCATGACAGGACAAGTGCGTACCGTCGACGGCCGCGTGGCCGGCAGGCGTGGGCAGGCGACCCGGCAGAAGCTGCTCGACTGCCTCAGCGAGATGCTCAGCTCCTCCCCTTACCGGGACGTCAAAGTCATCGATGTCGCCCGGAAGGCGGGGACTTCGCCCGCGACCTTCTACCAGTACTTCCCGGACGTCGAGGGCGCCGTCCTGGAGATCGCCGAGCAAATGGCGACCGAGGGCGCCGCGTTGACCGAGCTCCTTCAGGGCCGTTCCTGGGCCGGCAAGGCCGGCTGGCAGACGGCACAGGAACTCGTCGACGGGTTCCTGGAGTTCTGGCGCAAGAACGACGCCATCCTCCGGGTCGTCGATCTCGGCGCCGCCGAGGGCGACAAGCGCTTCTACAAACTCCGGATGAAGATCCTCAACTCGGTGAACAACTCCCTCGCGGACTCCGTCGCCGAGCTCCAGGCCAAGGGCAGGGTCGACAAGGACGTGAACCCGGCGGCCGTCGCCGGTTCGCTGGTCGCGATGCTCGCGGCCGTCGCCTCCCACCAGAAGGGTTTCTCCTCCTGGGGCGTGAAGCAGGCCGAACTGAAGCCGAACCTCGCGCTGTTGGTACACCTGGGCGTCACGGGCAGGAAGCCGACGAAGTAACCCGGCCCGGCGCCCCCGGTCTTTTCCCGCACCCAAGTCCTGTCTGGCAGGCGGCGGTCCACCCGAGCGGACCGCCGCCTGTTGCGCTTTCTACCTTCGTACGATCCTGAACAACCGGATCTCCCGCTCCACCCGCGCCTGATACGCCGCGTACGGCGGCCAGAACGCCAGCACCGCCTGCCATGCCGCCGCCCGCTCCTCCCCCTCCAGCAGCCGGGCCGTGACCGGGATGTCCTGGCCCTTCCAGCTGATGCGGGCGTCGGGATGCGCGAGCAGGTTGTGACTCCAGGCGGGGTGCCCCGGCCGCCCGAAGTTGGACCCGACGACGATCCAGCCGCGTCCGCCGTCCTCGGGCATACAGGCCAGCGGTGTGTGACGGGGAAGCCCGCTCTTCGCCCCGGTCGAGGTCAGCACCACCCCCGGCAGGAGGTGCGCGCTGAGCAGCACTCTTCCGCGCGTGAGCCGGTGCACGGCCCGGTCGAGGGCCGGGAGGACGTGCGGCGCCACGCGCGCGAACCCCCGGGTCGAGGACACCCTCTGCACGAACCGCACGCCCCTCATCGGCCGGCCTCCTCGAAGACGTGCGCCACGTCGGCGGCATGGGCCCGCAGCCGGTGCGCCGGCCCGAACAGCAGCTCGTCGCCCGCGGCGCGCTTGAAGTACAGGTGAACCTCGTGCTCCCAGGTGAAACCGATGCCGCCGTGCGACTGGATCCCCTCGGCGGCTGCCGAGCGCAGCGCCTGAAGCGCCTGGGCGAGCGCGAGGCCGCCCACCCGATCCCCCCGGGCGGTGGCCCAGGCCGCGTAGTACGCCGCCGAGCGGGCCGCCTGCACCTGGACGTACACGTCGGCCAGCCGGTGCTTCACCGCCTGGAAGGAGCCGACAGGCCGCCCGAACTGCTCGCGCTGCCCGACGTACTCGACGGTCCGCTCCAGCACCCGGCCGGCGGCGCCGACGGCCTCGGCGGCGAGACAGGCGGCGGCGGTGTCACCGAGCCGGGCGAGGGCGGGGAGGGCGTCGGCGTCCCCGCCCCCCAGCAACTCGGCGGGTACGTGGCGGAGTTCGATACGGGCTTGTGGGCGGGTGGCGTCCAGCGCGGTCTGCCGTACGCGAGTGAGACCGGCCGCGTCACCGCGCACGAGGAAGAGCAGGACGCGGGAGCGGGCGAACCCGCCGGTGTGCGCGGCGACCAGGAGCAGCTGGGCACTGTGCCCGTCGAGGACCTGGTCGACCTGCCCGTACAGCTGCCAGCCGCCGTCGGCCTGCCGGGCCTGCACGCCCCCGGCCCGCCCGCCGCCGGCCCACTGCCCGCGCGGGTCGTGGCCGGTGAGTCCGAGCGCGGCGGCGAGGGCGGGACCCGGTACCGCGAGGGCTGCGGTGAGCGTCCCGGAGGCGATCCGCGGGAGCAGGTCGGCGCGCTGGGCGCCGGTGCCGAGGGCGAGCAGCAGCGGTGCCGTGAGGACGGCCGTGGCGAGCAGGGGCGAGGGGGCGAGGGCACGGCCCGTCTCCTCGCAGGCGAGGGCCAGCTCGGTGACCGAGCAGCCGGCACCGCCGTACCCCTCGGGGAGGGCCAGCCCGGGCAGGCCGAGCTGTTCGGCGAGGGCGGTCCACAGGGCCGGGTCGTGCCCGGCCGGAGTGTCGACGGCGGCCCGCAGCTCCCCGGGGCCGCACCGCTTGCGGAGCAGTTCGCGCAGGGTGCGGCGGATCTCGTCCTGTTCGGCGGTGAAGCGGGCGTCCATGGGGGTACCACCTCCGCATCTGACGGTGCGTCATATTAGGACCGGGAGCCGGGGATGCCCAGAGCCCTGCCGTGGTAGCGCTCGGCGTCACCTGATGTACCGTCATACGTGATCTGATGTACCGTCAGATTCATGGTTGCCCGGAGGAAAGTGGCCGTCGTCGGCGTGGCCCTCTCGGACTGCGGCCGCGTGGACGACGCGACCCCGTACGCGCTGCACGCCCAGGCGGCCCGCCGCGCCCTGGCCGACGCGGGCCTGGACCGCTCGCTGGTCGACGGCTTCGCCTCGGCAGGCCTGGGCACCCTGGCCCCCGTCGAGGTCGCCGAGTACCTGGGCCTGCGCCCCACCTGGGTCGACTCCACCTCTGTCGGCGGCTCCACCTGGGAGGTCATGGCGGCACACGCGGCGGACGCGATCGCGGCCGGGCACGCGCGCGCGGTGCTGCTCACCTACGGCTCGACGGCCCGCGCGGACGTCAGAGCGGGCCGCCGCACGGGGACGTTGTCCTTCGGCACGCGCGGCCCCCTCCAGTTCGAAGTCCCCTACGGCCACACCCTGATCGCCAAGTACGCCATGGCGGCCCGCCGCCACATGATCGAGTACGGCACGACGATCGAGCAGTTGGCGGAGGTGGCGGTCCAGGCCCGGGCCAACGCGGCCCTGAACCCCGAGGCGATGTTCCGCACCCCCGTCACGGTGGACGAGGTCCTGGCCGGCCCCGTGATCGCCGACCCCTTCACCAAGCTGCACTGCTGCGTCCGTTCCGACGGCGGGGCGGCGGTACTGCTGGCGGCGGAGGAGTACGTACGGGACTGCCGCACTTCCCCGGTGTGGGTGCTGGGGAGCGGGGAGCACGTCTCGCACGCCGCGATGTCCGACTGGGCGGACTTCACGGTGTCCCCGGCGGCGGTGAGCGGACGGCTGGCCTTCGAGCGGGCCGGCGTAAGGCCGGACGAGATGGACTTCGCGGAGATCTATGACGCGTTCACCTACATGACCCTGGTGACGCTGGAGGACCTCGGCTTCTGCGGGAAGGGCGAGGGCGGGGCGTTCGTGGAGAAGGGCCGGCTGCGGGTCGAGGGCGGGGAGCTTCCGGTGAACACCGACGGGGGTGGGCTGTCGGCTCAGCATCCGGGGATGCGGGGGCTGTTCCTGCTGGTGGAGGCGGTGCGGCAGTTGCGGGGGGAGGGCGGGGAACGGCAGGTGCGGCGGCGTGGCGACGGATCACTGCCGCGGCTGGGGGTGGCGTCCGGGACGGGTGGGTGGTTCTGCTCGTCGGGGACGGTGGTGCTGGGGGTGTGACGAC
>NZ_DF968271.1:0-35198 GCF_001270025.1 Streptomyces azureus
GAGCGCAGCCCGCTCGCGAAGCTGGAGGCCATGGGCGCCCGGGTCCTGCTGCTCGGCGCGGGCTACGCCTCCTGCACCAGCTTCCACCTCGCCGAGTACCGGATACCGTCCCCGCGCGTCGCCGTGGGCCGGCCGGGCCCCGAGGGCTGGGAGACCGTGACCGAGGTGTCGATCAGCTCGGAGCGTTTCGACGAGCTGGGCTACGACTTCGAGCGGGACCGTCCCGTCGTACGCGGAAAGGTCGGGGCGGCCGAGGCGCGGCTGTTCCCGGTGGCGGACGCCGTGGCCTACGCCGAACAGTGGCTGGCGGTCCACCGCCCCCGTGAGGAGGAGTTCCTGCACCCGCCGGTCTGAGCCCGCTCGCACGAACCTAGACTCTGGACCCATGCGAAGTGAGCCCGTGGTCCAGGTCCAGGCCCTGGTGAAGCGGTACGGCACGAAGACCGCGGTGGACGGGCTCGACCTGGTGGCCCGGGAGGGTGTGACCGCCGTGCTCGGCCCCAACGGGGCGGGCAAGACGACCACGGTCGAGACCTGCGAGGGGTACCGGAAGCCGGACTCCGGCACGGTGCGCGTCCTGGGCCTCGACCCGGTCGGACAGTCCCGGGACTTGCGGCCCCGCATCGGCGTGATGCTCCAGTCCGGCGGCGTCTACTCGGGCTCCCGCGCCGACGAGATGCTCCGCCACGTGGCCAAGCTGCACGCCCACCCCCTGGACGTGGACGCGCTGATCGAACGCCTCGGGCTCGGCTCCTGCGGCCGCACGACGTACCGGCGGCTGTCGGGCGGACAGCAGCAGCGGCTCGCGCTGGCGATGGCCGTGGTGGGCCGCCCCGAGCTCGTCTTCCTCGACGAGCCGACCGCCGGGCTCGACCCGCAGGCCCGCCGCGCCACCTGGGACCTGATCCGGGACCTGCGCGCCGACGGCGTCTCCGTCATCCTCACCACCCACTACATGGACGAGGCCGAGCAGCTCGCCGACGACGTGGCGATCATCGACGCGGGCCGGGTCATCGCCCAGGGCTCCCCGGAGGAGCTGTGCCGCGGCGGCGCCGAGAACACGCTCCGCTTCTCCGGCCGCCCCGGGCTGGACGTCGGCTCGCTGCTGAAGGCCCTGCCCGCCGACTGCTCGGCCGCCGAGCTGACGCCGGGTTCCTATCGCGTCGTCGGCAAGATCGACCCACAACTGCTCGCGACGGTCACCTCCTGGTGCGCCCAGCACGGCGTGATGCCGGAGAAGATCTCGGTGGAGCGGCACACCCTCGAAGACGTTTTTCTCGAGCTGACCGGCAAGGAGCTGCGCTCATGATTCCGGCTCACACCGAGGTCTGCCGGGGGTCCGGGGGTTGTCCCCCGGGAAAGCACAGCCTGGAGCTCACGGGTAAGGAGCTGCGTTCGTGACCGCCACCGGCACCTATGCGCCGAAGCCGGGGGCCGCGCCCCTCCCCCGCATGATCGCGGCCCAGGCCGCGCTCGAGACGAAGATGCTGCTGCGCAACGGCGAGCAGCTGCTGCTGACCGTCGTCATCCCGACCCTGCTCCTGGTGCTCTTCAGCACCGTGGACATCGTCGACACGGGTGCCGGCGAGGCCGTCGACTTCCTCGCCCCCGGCATCCTCGCGCTCGCGGTGATGTCGACGGCGTTCACGGGGCAGGCGATCGCGACCGGCTTCGAGCGCCGCTACGGCGTCCTGAAGCGGCTCGCCTCCTCGCCTCTGCCGCGCTGGGGCCTGATGACGGCGAAGACGCTGTCCGTGCTGGTCACCGAGGTGCTCCAGGTGATCCTGCTGACGGTGATCGCCTTCGCGCTCGGCTGGTCGCCGCAGGGCAACCCGTTCGCCGTGCTGCTGCTCCTGGTCGCCGGTACGGCGGCCTTCTCGGGCCTCGGCCTGCTGATGGCCGGGACGCTGAAGGCCGAGGCGACGCTCGCCGCCGCCAACCTGGTGTTCCTGCTGCTGCTCGTCGGCGGCGGGGTCATCGTGCCGCTCGACAAGTTCCCCTCCGCCGCGCAGGACCTGCTCGGCCTGCTGCCCATCTCGGCCCTGTCCGGCGGACTGCGGGACGTGCTCGAACACGGGGCCGGGATGCCCTGGGCCGACCTGGGGGTCCTGGGCGTCTGGGCGGTCGTCGGGCTGGCGGCGGCCGGACGGTTCTTCCGCTGGGAGTAAGGCCATGACGGACCCTCGTGAAAGCGTGCACAAGCGGCGTCCTACGATGGGTCGCGTGCCAAAAGTGACCCGCGCCGACGCCAGGGCGGCCCTGCGCAACCCCCTCGCCTTCATCGCCGAGCGCTGGACCCCGGAACCCCGGACGGTCCAGCGCGCGGCCCTCTCCGCGATCGTGATGTCGGTGCTCATCGTGGTCACCGGCGGAGCCGTACGGCTGACCGGCTCGGGCCTGGGCTGCCCGACCTGGCCCAAGTGCACCGCCGACTCGCTCACCGCCACCAGCGAGATGGGCTTCCACGGGGCCATCGAGTTCGGCAACCGCATGCTGACGTACGTGCTGTGCGCCGCCGTCGGCTGGGCGATCATCGCCGCGCGCTCCCAGAAGCCGTACCGGCGCGGCCTGACCCGGCTGGGCTGGGCGCAGTTCTGGATCGTGATGAGCAACGCGGTGCTCGGCGGCATCGTGGTGCTGGTCGGTCTCAACCCGTACACGGTCGCGGCGCACTTCGTGGCGACGTCCGCGCTCATCGCGGTGGCCACGGTGATGTGGCAGCGCACCCGTGAGGGCGACGCGCCGCCGCGCCCGCTGGTCGGCAAGGCCGTGCAGCAGCTGGTCTGGTTCCTGGTCGCCGCAGCCGTGCTGCTCATCCTGGTCGGCACGGTGGTCACCGGCGCGGGCCCCCACGCCGGCGACTCCAGCGAGGTCGAGCGGATGCCGGTCGACTGGGAGACGGTGAGCAAGCTGCACGCCGTGCTGGCGTGGATCGTGGTGACGCTGACGTTCGCCCTGTGGTTCGTCCTCAAGGCGGTCGACGCCCCCAAGGGTCCGCTGAACCGCACCCGCGAGCTGTTCCTGATCCTGCTCGCGCAGGGCGTCATCGGCTACGTCCAGTACTTCACGGACCTGCCCGAGGTCCTGGTCGGCCTGCACATGTTCGGCTCGGCCGTGATGTGGATCTGGGTGCTGCGGGTGGTGCTGTCGTTGCGCGAACGGCGGGAGGTCGTGGCCGATGTGCCCGGTCCCGCGCCCGAGGCGACCCTGACGAAGGCCTAGAAGCCACCCTGACCGGGGTCAGTCGAGCCCGTACACCCGGCACGCGTTCCCCGACGCCAGCATCTCCGCCACCCGCTGCGCGTCGGCCAGGGACCACGCGCCCTCGGCGACCCAGGTGCCGAGCACCCGGCCGAGCGCCTCGCGGAACAGCCTGGCGCCCACCACATGCAGCTCGGGCAGCCCCTGGGCACCGGTGGAGAAGAGGATCTTGCCGAAGGGGGCCAGCTCCAGAAACTCCGCGAGGACGGTCGCGGCGCGGGCGCCGGTGCGGACCAGGGCGGCTCCGGAGTCTACGTAGACGTGCGGGAAGACACCGGCCAGGTGGGCGGCGTGCCGGTGGTACGGGTAGCCGTGCAGCAGGACGAGGTCCGTGCCGAGACCGGCCGTGGCCCGTACGAAGTCCGTCAGCAGCACCGGATCCGTACGGTCGATGCGCAGGCCCGGCGTGCCGAGCCCCGCGTGCAGCTGGAGCGGCAGCCCCGAGGCGACGGCGCTCCACAGCAGGTGCCGCAGCAGCACGGGGTCGCTCAGCTCCCCGCCGACACCGCGCCCCGCGAGCCAGCGGCCGGCGGCCCCCCGCACCTCCCCCGGCCCGGGCGGCTCCGGCGCGAGCGCGAGGCCGTGCCGTACGCCCGCTACCGAGGTGAAGGCGACGGCGTTCGCGGCGGCGGCGTGCACGGACTCGGCGAGGTTGGCGAGGAAGGACTCGACGGTCCCGGAGGTGTCGGCGACCTGCTCGGCGAGCAGCTCCAGCCGTACGATCTCGCGGGCCTCGGCCGCTCCGGCGGAGGCCAGTTCGCCGGGTTCGGTCAGATCCCCGGGCAGGCCCGTGTCGACCAGGTACGTCGTGATGCCGCTGCCGCGCAGGAGCCGGCGGGCGGACTCCAGGACGCCCAGTTCACGGCGGCGGGCCAGGTAGCGGGCCGGTGTGCAGTGGGGTTCCAGGCCCAGCAGGGGCGGACACCAGCGTCTTACGGCGAAGCCGGTCTGGGTGTCGAAGAGGGTGGTGCCGGGGGCGGGTGGGCCCTCTGTGCGGGAGAGGTGGGCCTCGAAGGTGCCGAGGCCCAGCTCTGTGCGGAGTACTCCGTGGCAGTACTGGTCCACTAGGGACGGCGTTTCGATCATCCGGGCTCCCCGGGGTGGACCCTGTTGTTCCTAAGGGTCCTAACGGGTGAACCGGGTTGAGGTCGCGGTCCCGATGAGGGGCGCGGGTGTTCTGGCGGCCGCGGGTCGTTCGTGGCCGGCCGCGCCCACGCGGCGGAGCCGCAAAATCGATACAGCCCCGCGCCCCCAAGAAGGTCAGTCGTTCTTCGGGCCGCCGACCTGGATCCCCGCCATGCGCGACCACTCGTAGCGGCCCGTCTTGACCTTCGCGGCGAACTCGCCGTCGAAGGACTCGTGGCGGGTGATGCCCGCCTTCTCCACGGCCTTCTCGGCGATCTCGTAGGTCGGGGCCACCAAGTCGCCCCAGTTGCCGTCCTCGCCGACCAGGACGATGCGGGCGCCGCGTTCGCCGAGGTGGGCGACCTGTCCCTCGGCGCCGCCGTGGGACTTGGAGAAGGAGCTGATCTGCTTGGCCAGCCGGGCCGCCTTGCGCTCGGCCTTCGGGTCAACCTGCTGCGTCTCTGCCATGACCAGGATGCTACTCACGAGTAGATCGGCTGGCGAGAGCAGGGCCCTGTGACGTACGTCAGCGGTGCGTCAGCGCTGCCTCAGCGCAGGAAGGGGTCGACCGCGACGGCCACGAACAGCAGCGAGACGTAGGTGATCGACCAGTGGAACAGGCGCATCTCCTTCAGCTTCGCGCCCGTCACCTCCGCCTTGGCGCGGTTCTGGAGGCCGTGCGCCTCCCAGAGCCAGAAGCCGCCCGCCAGCAGGGCGACCGCCGTGTAGAACCAGCCGGTGTAGCCGAGCGGGGTCAGCAGGAGCGAGACGGCGACCATGACCCAGCTGTAGATCACGATCTGCTTGGCGACGGCCTTGTTGGAGGCGACCACCGGCAGCATCGGGACGCCTACGCGCGCGTAGTCCTCCTTGACCTTCATGGACAGCGGCCAGTAGTGCGGCGGCGTCCAGAAGAACATGACGAGGAACAGGATGATCGGCGCCCACGACATGGAGTTCGTGACCGAGGACCAGCCGATCAGCACGGGCAGGCAGCCGGCGATGCCGCCCCACACGATGTTCTGCGAGGTACGGCGCTTGAGGATCATCGTGTAGACGACGACGTAGAAGAGGAGCGCGCCGAGGGAGAGCCAGGCGCTCAGCCAGTTCACCGTGAGGCCGAACAGCAGCGTCGAGGCGACGGCCAGGGTGATACCGAAGACGAGGCACTCGCGCGGGCTGACCATGCCGGTGACCAGCGGCCGCTGCGAGGTGCGGTCCATCAGGGCGTCGATGTCACGGTCGATGTACATGTTGAGCGCGTTGGCGCCGCCCGCGGACATGTAACCGCCGACGCAGGTCAGCAGCACCAGCGTCAGGTCGGGCACGCCCTGCTGCGCCAGGAACATCACCGGGACGGTGGTGATCAGCAGCAGCTCGATGATTCGCGGCTTGGTGAGAGCCACGAACGCCTTGACACGGGCCCCGAACGGCCGGTGGGCCGGGCTCTGGTCCGTCCCGATCATCCCCGCTGGACGGGATTCAACGGCCGTCACGCACACCCCTACAGAGACATCCCAGCAAGCCTCACCCGTGTGAAGTCCCGGTAAAGGCTCGCGCGTACCACGCCACTTTAGACGTTGCCCAGAGTCGGATATTCGCGGGGGTCGGGTCGTGTTGGCGAGCGGCTTCCGAAGGGCGCGTGGCAGCTCGATTGAGCACCCGGATGAGCGGCTTCGTATTCACTTGCCGAATGGGATACGGCCCAGTCAGGAGGCGGATCGAAACGTGTCCCGGCACTCTGGAGTGACCCGAAAGAACCCCCGTCCCACGGGGGTAGGCTCGGCTGCGGCCGGTGGACGCCCCGATACACCGGCATCCGACATGTGGAGAGGAGCCCTGACCCAGGGTGAGCACCAAGCCGACCACAACAGACCTCGAGTGGACCGAGTTGGACCAGCGGGCCGTCGACACCGCGCGTGTCCTGGCCGCCGATGCCGTACAGAAGGTCGGTAACGGCCATCCGGGTACGGCGATGAGCCTGGCGCCTGCCGCCTACACCCTCTTCCAGAAGGTGATGCGGCACGACCCGGCGGACGCCGACTGGGTCGGGCGGGACCGCTTCGTGCTGTCCGCCGGCCACTCGTCCCTGACCCTCTACACCCAGCTGTACCTGGCCGGTTTCGGCCTGGAGCTGGACGACCTGAAGTCCTTCCGCACCTGGGGCTCGAAGACCCCCGGCCACCCCGAGTACGGGCACACGACCGGTGTGGAGACGACGACCGGCCCGCTCGGGCAGGGTGTCGCCAACGCGGTGGGCATGGCGATGGCCGCCCGCTACGAGCGTGGTCTATTCGACCCGGAGGCCCCCGAGGGCGAGTCGCCCTTCGACCACTTCGTCTACTGCATCGCCGGTGACGGCTGCCTCCAGGAGGGCATCTCCGCCGAGGCCTCGTCGCTGGCGGGCCACCAGAAGCTCGGCAACCTGATCCTGCTGTGGGACGACAACCACATCTCGATCGAGGGCGACACCGAGACGGCCGTCTCCGAGGACACCGCTCTGCGGTACGAGGCCTACGGCTGGCACGTGCAGCGGGTGGAGCCGCAGGAGAACGGCGACCTGGACCCGGCCGCGATCTTCGAGGCGATCCAGAAGGCCAAGGCGGTCACGGACAAGCCGTCGTTCATCGCGATGCGCTCGATCATCGCCTGGCCGGCCCCGAACGCGCAGAACACCGAGGCCGCGCACGGCTCGGCGCTGGGCGAGGACGAGGTCGCGGCGACCAAGCGGGTGCTGGGCTTCGACCCTGAGCAGAGCTTCGAGGTCGCCGACGAGGTCATCACGCACACCCGCAGGGCGCTGGAGCGGGGCCAGGCGGCCCGCGCGGTGTGGGAGAAGGCGTACCAGCAGTGGCGGGACAACAACCCCGAGCGCGCCGCCGAGTACGACCGGATCGCCAAGGGTGAGCTGCCCACCGGCTGGGAGGAGAAGATCCCGGTCTTCGAGGTCGGCAAGGGCGTGGCCACGCGTGCCGCCTCCGGCAAGATCCTCCAGGCGCTCGGCGCGGTCGTTCCCGAGCTGTGGGGCGGCTCGGCCGACCTGGCCGGCTCCAACAACACCACGATCGACAAGACCAGCTCCTTCCTCCCGGCGGACAACCCGCTGCCGGAGGCGGACCCGTACGGCCGCACGATCCACTTCGGTATCCGCGAGCACGCGATGGCCGCCGAGATGAACGGCATCGCGCTGCACGGCAACACCCGGATCTACGGCGGCACGTTCCTGGTGTTCTCCGACTACATGCGCAACGCGGTGCGGCTGTCGGCGCTGATGCACCTGCCGGTGACGTACGTGTGGACGCACGACTCCATCGGCCTGGGCGAGGACGGCCCGACGCACCAGCCGGTCGAGCACCTGGCGTCGCTGCGGGCGATCCCGGGCCTGAACATCGTGCGCCCGGCGGACGCCAACGAGACGGCCATCGCCTGGCGCGAGATCCTCAAGCGCTGGACGAAGGAGTTCGGCAAGGGCCAGCCGCACGGTCTGGCGCTGACCCGTCAGGGTGTGCCGACCTACGAGCCCAACGACGATGCCGCCAAGGGCGGTTACGTCCTGTTCGAGGCCGACGGCGGCGAGCCCGAGGTCATCCTCATCGCGACCGGCTCGGAGGTGCACGTCGCCGTCGAGGCGCGCGAGCAGCTCCAGGGCGCCGGCGTGCCCACCCGCGTGGTGTCCATGCCGTCGGTGGAGTGGTTCGAGCAGCAGGACCAGGGGTACCGGGACAGCGTTCTGCCGCCGTCCGTCAAGGCTCGTGTCGCGGTGGAGGCCGGGATCGGGCTGACGTGGCACAAGTACGTCGGGGACGCCGGCCGCATCGTTTCCCTGGAGCACTTCGGTGCTTCGGCCGACGGCAAGGTCCTTTTCCGCGAGTTCGGCTTCACTGCCGAGAACGTGGCCGCCGCCGCGCGGGAATCGATCGCCGCAGCTCAGCGCTGACGCTCATATACGACACGTAGGAGATGGAATTTCCATGACAGACGCACTGAAGCGCCTCTCCGAGGAGGGCGTCGCGATCTGGCTGGACGACCTGTCGCGCAAGCGGATCACGTCCGGCAACCTCGCCGAGCTGCTCGACCAGCAGCACGTCGTGGGCGTCACCACCAACCCGTCGATCTTCCAGAAGGCGATCTCGCAGGGTGACGGCTACGACACGCAGCTGACCGACCTCGCCGCCCGCGAGGTCACCGTCGAAGAGGCCATCCGCATGATCACCACGGCGGACGTCCGCGACGCCGCCGATGTCCTGCGCCCCGTCTTCGACGCCACCGGCGGCAAGGACGGCCGGGTGTCGATCGAGGTCGACCCGCGGCTGGCGCACAACACGCGGGCGACGGTCGCCGAGGCCAAGCAGCTCGCCTGGCTGGTGGACCGGCCCAACACCCTCATCAAGATCCCGGCGACCGAGGCGGGCATCCCGGCCATCGCCGAGACCATCGGCCTGGGCATCAGCGTCAACGTCACGCTGATCTTCTCGCTGGAGCGCTACCGCCTGGTCATGGACGCGTTCCTGACCGGCCTGGAGAAGGCCAAGGAGCGCGGCCTGGACCTGTCGCAGATCCACTCGGTGGCGTCGTTCTTCGTCTCCCGCGTGGACACCGAGATCGACAAGCGGATCGACGCGCTCGGCACCGACGAGGCCAAGGCGCTGCGCGGCAAGGCCGCCGTCGCCAACGCCCGTCTCGCCTACCAGGCGTACGAGGAGGTCTTCTCCTCGGACCGCTGGAACGCGCTGGAGAAGGCGGGCGCCAACAAGCAGCGTCCGCTGTGGGCGTCCACCGGCGTGAAGGACAAGGCGTACAGCGACACCATGTACGTCACCGAGCTGGTCGCGCCGAACACGGTGAACACCATGCCGGAGGCGACCCTGTACGCCACCGAGGACCACGGCGAGATCACCGGCAACACGGTCGCCGGCACCTACGAGCAGGCCCGCGCCGACCTCGACGCCGTCGAGAAGCTCGGGATCAAGTACGACGACGTGGTCCGGCTGCTGGAGGAGGAGGGCGTCGAGAAGTTCGAGGCGTCCTGGACCGACCTGCTGAAGTCGACCGAGGCCGAACTCCGGCGCCTCGCGCCCTCGGAGGGCTGAACAGGTGTCGAGCAGCAACCCGCTGCGTGACCCCGCGGACCGACGGCTCCCGCGTATCGCGGGGCCGTCGGGCCTGGTCATCTTCGGCGTCACGGGCGACCTGTCCCGGAAGAAGCTCATGCCCGCCGTGTACGACCTCGCCAACCGGGGTCTGCTGCCGCCGGGCTTCTCGCTGGTGGGCTTCGCCCGCCGCGAGTGGGCGAACGAGGACTTCGCGCAGGAGGTCCACGACGCGGTCAAGGAGCACGCCCGCACGCCCTTCCGCGAGGAGGTCTGGCAGCAGCTCATCCAGGGCATGCGCTTCGTGCAGGGCACGTTCGACGACGACGACGCGTTCGAGCGCCTGCGCTCCACGATCGAGGAGCTGGACAAGGCACAGGGCACGGGCGGCAACTTCGCCTTCTACCTGTCCGTGCCGCCGAAGTCCTTCCCGGTGGTCATCCAGCAGCTGAAGAAGCACGGGCTGGCCGACCAGAAGGGCGGCTCCTGGCGGCGCGCGGTCATCGAGAAGCCGTTCGGGCACGATCTGAAGTCGGCCGAGGAGCTCAACAAGGTCGTCCACGAGGTCTTCGCCCCGGAGCAGGTCTTCCGCATCGACCACTACCTGGGCAAGGAGACCGTCCAGAACATCCTGGCGCTGCGCTTCGCCAACACGATGTTCGAGCCGATCTGGAACCGGTCCCTCGTGGACCACGTGCAGATCACCATGGCCGAGGACATCGGCATCGGCGGCCGGGCCGGGTACTACGACGGCATCGGCGCGGCCCGTGACGTCATCCAGAACCACCTGCTCCAGCTCCTGGCGCTCACCGCCATGGAGGAGCCGGCCTCCTTCGACGCGGACGCGCTGGCCGCCGAGAAGACCAAGGTGCTCGGCGCGGTGAAGCTGCCCAAGGACATGGGCCGGGACACGGTGCGCGCCCAGTACGCGGCCGGATGGCAGGGCGGCACGAAGGTGCGCGGCTATCTGGAGGAGGACGGCATCAACGCCTCCTCGAAGACCGACACCTACGCCGCGATCAAGCTGGAGATCGACAACCGCCGCTGGGCGGGCGTCCCCTTCTATCTGCGTACCGGCAAGCGCCTGGGCCGCCGCGTCACGGAGATCGCGGTCGTCTTCCAGCGGGCCCCGCACTCCCCCTTCGACACGACGGCCACCGAGGAGCTGGGCTCCAACGCGATCGTCATCCGCGTCCAGCCGGACGAGGGCGTCACGGTCCGCTTCGGCTCGAAGGTCCCCGGCACGTCGATGGAGATCCGGGACGTGTCGATGGACTTCGCGTACGGCGAGTCCTTCACGGAGTCCAGCCCGGAGGCGTACGAGCGTCTCATCCTGGACGTTCTCCTCGGAGACTCGAACCTCTTCCCGCGCACCGAGGAGGTCGAGCTGTCCTGGAAGATCCTCGACCCGATCGAGGAGTACTGGGACAACAACGGCAAGCCCGCCCAGTACCCGGCCGGTACCTGGGGGCCCGTCGAGGCGGACGAAATGCTCGAGCGACACGGACGGAGCTGGCGCCGGCCATGAAGATAGACCTCACGGACACCACAGCCAGCAAGATCAACAAGGCGCTGGTGCAGGGCCGCCGGGCGATCGGCACCCCGGCGGTCGGGATGGTGCTCACGCTGGTCATCGTGACGGACGAGGAGAACGCCTACGACGCGCTGAAGGCCGCGAGTGACGCCTCGCACGAGCATCCCTCGCGCACCCTCGTGGTCATCAAGCGCGTCTCCCGCTCGCCCCGCGACCGTACGCAGTCCCGCCTCGACGCGGAGGTCCGGGTGGGCGCGGAGGCCGGCACCGGCGAGACGGTGGTGCTCCGGCTGTACGGCGAGGTCGCCGACCACGCCCAGTCGGTGGTGCTGCCGCTGCTGCTGCCGGACGCCCCTGTGGTGGTGTGGTGGCCGGTGAACGCGCCGCTCGACCCGGCGAAGGACCCCCTGGGTGCCCTCGCCCAGCGCCGCGTCACCGACACCTACGCCTCCGAGCAGCCGGTACGGGACCTGGCCACCCGGTCCGGGACCTACACCCCCGGCGACACGGACCTGTCCTGGACCCGCATCACGCCCTGGCGTTCCATGCTGGCGGCCGCCCTCGACCAGGTCACCTGCGAGGTCAGGGCCGTCGAGGTGGAGGGCGAGGAGTTCAACCCGAGCTGTGAGCTGCTGGCGATGTGGCTCGCTGACCGGCTGGACGTCCCCGTGAAGCGCTCGCTGTCCGGCGGCCCCGGGCTGACGGCGGTCCGCATGGACACCAGCTGCGGCGCGATCACCCTGGACCGTGCCGACGGGTCCCTCGCGACCCTGTCCATCGAGGGCCAGCCGGCCCGTGGAGTGGCGCTCAAGCGCCGGGACACGGCCGAGCTGATCGCGGAGGAACTGCGGCGGCTGGACCCGGACGACACGTACGCGTCGGCGCTGCGGTACGGGGTGGACCGGCTGAAGGCCTCCTGGCCGGCCCAGGCGAAGGAAGAGCCGGCGGCCGAAAAGGAAGAGCCGGTGGCCAAAGGGGAGCCCAAAAGTGACGGCCGGGAGCGGCTCGCCCTCCCCGCTCCCGTCGAAACGGCTGCGAAAGCTCCCGCTGCGGAAGCGACGGCGCAGGCACCGGTGAAGCAGGAACCGCCCAGGTTGGAACCGGTACGGAAGGCGACGACGAAGTGAGTACGGCACCGCAGCTGGTCGTCCACCGCGACAAGGAGCTGATGGCCCAGGCCGCGGCGGCCCGCCTGATCACCAGGATCGTGGACGCGCAGGCCTCCCGGGGCTCGGCGTCCGTGGTCCTGACGGGCGGCCGCAACGGCAACGGCCTGCTGGCCGCCCTGGCCGCGGCGCCCGCCCGGGACGCCGTCGACTGGAGCCGGCTCGACCTCTGGTGGGGTGACGAGCGGTTCCTGCCCGAGGGCGACCCGGAGCGCAACGTCACGCAGGCGCGGGAGGCACTGCTGGACTCGGTGCCGCTCGATCCGAAGCGGGTGCACGCGATGCCCGCGTCGGACGGCCCCTACGGCACCGATGTGGACGCGGCGGCGGCCGCGTACGCGGAGGAACTGGCGCGGGCGGCGGGCCCGGAGAACCACGGGCCCGTGCCGACGTTCGACGTGCTGATGCTGGGGGTCGGGCCGGACACGCATGTGGCGTCGCTGTTCCCGGAGCTGCCGGCGGTGCGGGAACTCGACCGTACGGTCGTCGGTGTCCATGGCGCGCCGAAGCCGCCGCCGACGCGGGTGACGCTGACGTTGCCGGCGATTCGTGCGGCGCGGGAGGTGTGGCTCCTGGCCGCGGGCGAGGACAAGGCCCAGGCCGCGGCGATCGCGCTCTCGGGCGCGGGGGAGATCCAGGCGCCGGCGGCGGGGGCGTACGGCCGCAGCCGGACACTGTGGCTGCTGGACGCGGCGGCGGCTTCGCAACTGCCGCGGTCGCTGTACCCACCGGCTTCGGCGTGACCGTCGCGGACGCAGGTCGGCCTCATCACCGGAGCGGCTGGCGCCCCTGACCTGAGGGGCTCGCGGCCGCTTCGGCGTTTGCGGTGCTCAACTCCCCCCAGCACCCGCGCGGTGAAGGCCGCCAGATCGGCCCGAAGACGCTCACGCGACACGTGCCGCCGGTCGGCCAGGTGGCCGACGAGGTCCGCGCGGACCGCCGCGAGGAGAGCGTGGGCGGCGAAGTCGCCGTCGGTGAAGCCGGGGAGCTGTGACGGTCGCCGACGGCCGTATCCGGCACTATCGCGACTACTGGAACCCGCTCGCCCTGCCGCAGGACGACGCGGCGGACTTCGCCGGGAAGGTCCGGTGACCACGCCCACCCTCGTCCCCGGCGCCACCGGCACGACCGGAGAGCGCGTGGCCCGTCTGCTCACCGCGCGAGAGCAGCGGGTGAAGGCGGCGAGCCGGCGCGTGGTCGCCGTCGGCGGTGCCGAGGCGGTCCGCTTCGCCTGGTACGAGCCCGGGACGTTCGCGGAGGTGCTGAGGGGTACGGACCGGGTCTATCTCGTCCCGCCGATCGGGTCGCCCGAGCCCGCTGCCGTCATGCTGCCGTTTCTGGAGCAGGCTCGCGCATCCGGGATGGGCCGGGCCGTGCTGCTCGGCTCCTCGGCGATCCCGTCCGGCGGTCCGGCCGTCGGGCAGGTGCAGCAGGCCCTGCCCGACCTGTTCGAGACATGGGCGGTCGTGCGGCCGTCGTGGTTCATGCAGAACTTCACCGGCGACCACCCGCACGCGCGCGGCATCCGCGAGCACGGGACGATCCTCACCGCGACAGGCGAGGGGCGTGTGGCCTTCGTGGACGCCGACGACATCGCGGTCCGTCGCTGTGCACGCGCTGACCGCCGACCGGTGGGCGGAGGGCGGAGGGCGGCCTGGTCGTCACCGGGCCGGAGGCGCTGAGTTACGCCGACGCCGCGGCCGTCCTCAGCGGTCACGGGGCGTCCGGTGACCCATCGGCGGCCGAACTGTGAGCACTTGCGCGACCGGCTGGCGCAGGGCCTCCCCCTGGAGTTCGCCGCCGTGCCCGCCGGCCTGGACCGCGCCATCGCCGAGGGAGCCGAGGACCGGGTCACCGACACGGTCCAACGCCTCACCGGCCGCCCGCCCATCAGCTTCCGCACCCAAGTGGAAGGCGCCTTGAGGCCGGCAGTGGGCAGCTACGGGGACGGCCAGGGGCATTGTTCCGGCTGCTGCCGCGGCTTTCTGAACAATTCCGTCGGCACTGAAATGGCGGATGACTGCCCAGTGGCGTCGAGCGCCGAGCGGGAACAGAGGAGGACGCGGGTGAGCGGAAGAGATGAATGGGGACGGGACGAACGTCCGGCTGCCGGCCGGCGGGCGTCGGCCGGCACGGATCGGTGCGGGGGTCGGCGCGGCCGTAGCTCGGTGACGGTGTCGGCGGCGACCTTGGCCGTCGCACTGTTCGCCGCGGGATGCTCCGCACAGGACAACGCGTCTCCGGGAGCCCCTCCCACCACCTCGGCCGGCTCCGGGCAACCCGCGCCCAGCGCGGTCTCCCTGTCGGTCACCCCCAGGGAGCTGCGGGGCTCCGACCCTTGCCGGCTGATCGGCGAGAAGGTGCTGGCGGCGTTCGGGAAGGTCGAGTACGACCAGGGCAACAGCTACGGTCAGTGCGACATCCAGCTCCACGGACCGGGCGACGAGTCCGTCTCGGTCTTCGTGGATTTGCAGGCCGCACCGAGTGAGAGGGCCGCGAGCGATCCTGCTCCGACGCCCGTGCCGCGGGACGGTGTGACCGTCTACGAGAGCGAGGGCCACGGCGGCTTGACCGGCAACATGAACTGCACGCGGGACGTCGTGCTGCGGAAAAGGACCGCGACCGTCGCGATCAGCGTCTACGGAGACGAGTCGGGCTCCCGCGCCTGCCGGATCGCCGACGCCGCCGCCGGCGACGTCATCCGCCTGCTCAAGACCGGCGACCTCCCCTCCGCCCGCCACGCTCCCGACTCGCTGGCGAACCAGGACGCGTGCGACCTGGTCAAGAAGAGCGAGGCCGCGCGCGTCCCGGGCATCGCCCCCGGGGAGCGATACGCCACCTTCACCGGCCAGAGTTGTTCCTGGGGCGGCGAGAGCATCGACGAACCGCACCTGTACGTCCTTTTCCAGCACGTCGACGATGCGCTGGAAGGACGCCCGCTCACGATCGGGGGACGCACGGCGGCGGTGAAGTACAGCCCCGCCGACGAGTACAGCGGCCTGCTCGGGCGCAGCCTGCCGAGTTGCGCGGTCGACATCGAGTACGGCGAGGCCGGACCGACCGCCGAGGGCCGTACCGAGGTGGTCTCGGTGGGAGTCACCGGCGACTCGTCAAAAGAGGCACTGTGTTCCCGCGCCCAGGAGCTGGCTCCCAAGGCCCTCGCCCGCCTCCCCGAGCCGTAGGCGCGTGCCGCGCTCCTGGGGGCAGCGGCTACTTCACCGATCCCGCCATGACCCCCTGCACGAAGTGCCTCTGGAACGCGAAGAACACGACGACAGGCACGACCAGGGACACGAACGCCCCGGGTGCCAGGACATCGATGTTGCTGCCGAACTGCCGTATCTGCGACTGGAGTTCCACCGTCAACGGCTGCGAGGAACTGTCCGCGAACAGCAACGCCACCAGCATGTCGTTCCACACCCACAGGAACTGGAAGATGGCCAGGGAGGCGATCGCCGGCCGCCCCACTGGCAGGACGAGCCGCGTGAAGATGCGCCACTCGCTGCCCCCGTCCATCCGCGCGGCCTCCAGCATCTCCTTCGGAATATCGGCGAAGTAGTTCCGCAGCAGGAACACCGCGAACGGCAGGCCGTAGGCCACGTGGAACAGCACGACACCGGGGATCGTGCCGAACAGCCCCAGCTGCCCGAACAGTTTGGCGACAGGCAGCAGCCCGATCTGCACGGGCACCACCAGTAGCGCGACCACGACCAGGAAGATCGCCTCCCGCCCGGGGAAGTCCAGCCACGCGAACGCGTAGCCCGCGAGTGCCGCGATCACCACGACCAGCACCGTCGCCGGCACCGATATCAGCACCGTGTTCCAGAACGCCTGCGTGATGCCGGCGTTCTGCAGCAGCGACGAGTAGTTGTCGAAGGACAGCTGTCCGGGACTGGTGAACACCGTCCACCAGCCGCCCTTGGCCGTGTCCTCGGCGGACCGCAGCGAGGACAGGAACAGCCCGGCCAGCGGCGTCATCCACACCAGGCCGACCACCACGAGGAATGCCTGGACGACCCCGTTGCCCAACCCGCGCCGAACCGCGTTCATCGTTGACTCCTTCGGAAACGGCGGACGTTGAACACCATGGCCGGAACCACCAGAAGCAGGAGCAGCACACCGAGCGCGCTGCCGAGCCCCTGGTTGTTGCCGCCGCCGAACGACACCAGCCACATCTGCGTCGCGAGCACGGTCGCGTCCTCCTGCACCGGACCGGGCGCGATGATGTAGACGAGGTCGAAGACCTTCATCACGTTGATGACGAGGGTGATGAACACGACCGTCAGCACCGGTGCCAGCAGCGGCACCGTGATCCGCCGGAAGATCTGCCACTCGTTCGCGCCGTCCATCCGCGCCGCCTCCAGCGCGTCCCGCGGCAGCGTCGACAGGCCCGCCCCGATCAGGACCATGGCGAAGCCGGTCCAGATCCACAGGTAGGCCCCGATGATCGCCGGTGTGACGAGCGCCGGTCCGAGCCAGGAGACACCCTCATAGGGCGGGGCGAAGTTGGACGACGGCAGTTTCACCGCGTACGAGCCCGGTTGGAGTCCCTCGAAGCGGAAGGAGCCGTCGGACGCGGTGGTCGCCGTGGCGACGGGTTTGCCGTCCCGGACCGCCTCGACCTTCATCTGAGGCAGTCCGCTCTCCCGCCGGTCGACCTTGCCCTGCTCCCCTCCCCCGCCGGGCGTGAAGTCCAGGTAGACCACGCCGCGCAGCTCGTCGGGGGCGGCCTTCTGTCCCGCCGCCGCGTACGCCGGCCGGGTCCCGCCGGGCAGGTCGCCGGGCAGCACACCGACCAGGCCCAGCGTCACGGCGTCGCCCGGGGACACGCTCGTACTCGTGCGGTACGAACCGTCCTTGTCCTTCGTCAGGCCCTGTCCGTCGCGCGCTCGTGCCGTCGGGTACGAGGACTGCGCCTTGAAGGCGTCGTGGACGGAGACGACCGCGGCGTTCAGGACGCCCTTGTCCGGGTCCTCGTCGTAGGCGAGCCGGAAGATGATGCCGGCGGCGAGGAAGGAGACCGCCATCGGCATGAACAGGAGCAGCTTGAAGGCCGTGGCCCAGCGGACCTTCTCCACCAGGACGGCCAGGATCAGTCCGAGGCCGGTGAGCAGGGCCGGTGCCACGACGACCCAGATGGCCGTGTTGCGGACGGCCGTGAGGGTCGCCGGGTCGCGGAACATCTCGGCGTAGTTCTCGCCGCCGACGAAGGTCGTCCCGGAGGCGTCGAAGAAGCTGCGGCCGATGCTGAACAGCACGGGGTAGACGACGAGCGCGCCGAGCAGCAGCAGCGCGGGCAGCACGAACAGCAGGGCGATGATCTTGCCGCGCCGCCGCAGCCGCCGGGTGCGGTCGGCGATCGTGACGGGCGGTGGGGGATTCGTCTCTTTGACGAGGGTCGCTGTCATGGCGGATCAGTCCTGGTACGCCTTGGCCGCCGCGGCCTCCAGCTTCGCCGCGGTGCCCTTCGGGTCGGACGGGTCGCGCAGGAAGTCCTGGAGCAGCTTCCACTCGCCGGTGCCCTTGGTGCCGCCGAAGGACGCCGGGGCCTGGTCGGACATGTCGAAGCGGACCGAGTCCCCGGCCTGCACGAGGGACTTGGCGGTGGCGCGGGTGACGTCGTCGCCGTAGGAGGCGAGGTCGAGCTTCTTGTTCGGGGAGAGGAAGCCGCCCGCCTCCGCCCACACGGCCGAGGCCTCCGGGGTCGCCAGGAACTCCAGGAGGGCCTGGGCGGCCTTCTGGTTCTTGCCGTCCTTGAGGACGACGGCCGCGTCACCGCCGCTGACGACCGGCGCCTCGCCACCTGCGACCGCCGGGAACGGGAAGAAGTTCGCGTCCTCGCCGACCTTCTTGCCGAACTGGTCCTTGGCGACGCCGGCGACGAAGTCGCCCTCGTAGACCATGCCGGCCTCGGGCTCCGGCCCGAAGACCTTCTCCACCGAGCCCGGGAAGTCGGTGTTCAGGGCGCCCTTCTGGCCGCCCGCGATGAGCTGCTTGTCCTTGAAGAGCTTGCCGAGCGTGGTGAGGGCGTCGACGACCGACGCGTCGGTCCACTTCAGCTTGTGCGCGGCGAGGGCGTCGTACTTCTCGGGCCCGGCCTGGGAGAGGTAGACGTTCTCGAACCAGTCGGTGAGGGTCCAGCCGTCCTGCCCGGCGACGGAGAACGCGGCGAGACCGGAGTCGGACACGGTCTGCCCGGCCTTCAGCATCTCGTCGTAGGTCTTCGGGGGCTTCACCCCGGCCTGGGCGAGGGCGTCGGGGCTGTACCAGACGGTCGACTTGTGGGCTGCCTTGAAGTAGAGGCCGTACAGGGTGCCGTCGACGCTGCCGTACTCCTTCCACACGGGGGCGTAGCCGGCGTCCACGGACTGCTCGGTCTTCTTCGACAGCGGCTTGAGCCAGCCCTTCTGCGCGAACTGCTTGAGCACGCCGACCTGCGGGACCATCACGACGTCGGGGGCGTTGCCGCCCTCGATCTTGCTGCCGACGACGGTGGAGACGTTGTCGCCGGTGGACACGAACTGCGTCTTGGCGCCGGTCTTCTCGGTGAAGGCGTCCAGCACCTTCTGGAAGTTCTTCTGCTCGGTGCCCGACCAGACACCGGCCACGGTGATCGTCTGGCCGTCGAGCGCCTTGTCGCCGCCGCCGGCCGCGACGGGGCCGCCGCCGCAGGCGGTCGCGCCGAGCGCCAGGACGAGGGCGGTGCAGCCGGTGAGCAGGGTGGTACGTCGTCGCATCATCGTTGATGTCCCTTCGGGGAGTTGACTTGCGGAGCGTTCAGGAACGGATCCACCAGGCGGCCGTCGAGCCGGAGAGCACTCCGGGCGGACAGGGGCCGCTGGCGAGCAGGGGGGTGCCGGAGACCGGCGCGGGGGTGGGGGCCGTACCGAAGTTGACGGCGCACACCAGGTCGTCACCGCGGGTGAAGGCCAGGACGCCGGGCGGGGAGTCCAGCCAGCGCAGTGCGCCCTCGCCCAACTGGGGCAGTGCGGCGCGCAGTTGGAGGCCATCGCGGTACAGGTGCCAGAAGGAGCGGGTGTCGGCGAGGGCCCGGTCGGTGGCGTACTCGGCGAAGTACTCCGGCTGAGGCAGCCACGGCTTGGCGCTCTCCACGCCCGGGGTGAAGCCGAACGGCGAGGCCTGCCCCGACCAGGGCAGCGGCACCCGGCAGCCGTCGCGGATCCGGGCCCGGCTGCCGGTGCGGCGGAAGATCGGATCGGTGAGCACGTCGTCGGGCAGGTCCACGACCTCGGGCAGGCCGAGCTCCTCCCCCTGGTAGATGTACGCGGCTCCGGGCAGTGCCAGCATCAGCAGCGCGGCGGCACGGGCGCGGGCGGCGCCGAGGCCGCTGCCCTCGGTGGCGGGTTCGCCGTAGCGGGTGACGGTGCGGACCTGGTCGTGGTTGTTGAGGACCCAGGTGACGGTCGAGCCGGTCCCGGCGATGTCCTGCATGGCCTCGGAGATGACCTTCTGGAAGGCGTCCGGGTCCCAGGGGGCGCTGAGCAGGTCGAAGAAGAAGGCCTGGTGGAGTTCGTCGGGGCGGACGTACCGCGCGTGCTCGCGGGCGGTCGGGACGGAGACCTCGCCGACGAGCAGGCGTTCGCAGCCGTCGCGCTCGGTGTACTCCTCGCATATGGAACGCCAGCGCCGCCACACGCCGTGCACCTCGGGCTGGTTCCAGGCGAGCGGGTTGACCGAGTCACGGGTGCGGGCGTCGGCCTCCGGGTCGTCCGAGTCGGGCAGCTCCGGGTGCTTGAAGAGCCCGGCCGCGACGTCGATGCGGAAGCCGTCGATGCCCCGGTCCAGCCAGAAGCGGAGGATCCGGTCGAACTCGGCGCCGATCTCCGGGTTGCGCCAGTTCCAGTCGGGCTGTTCGGGCGCGAACATGTGCAGGTACCACTGGCCGGGCCGTCCGTCGGCCTCGGTCACCCGGCTCCAGGCGGGGCCGCCGAACATGGAGTGCCAGTTGTTGGGCGGCTCGGCACCGTCCGGGCCGCGGCCGTCGGCGAAGTGGAAGCGGGCGCGGGCCGGGCTGCCGGGCGGGGCCGCGAGCGCCTCACGGAACCAGGGGTGCTCGCTGGAGCAGTGGTTCGGGACGATGTCGAGCAGCACCTTGATGCCGAGCCGCCGCGCGGCCCCCACCAGCAGGTCGAACTCGGCGAGGTCGCCGAAGAGCGGGTCGACGTCGCAGTAGTCGGCCACGTCGTAGCCGTGGTCGTGCTGCGGCGAGGGATAGAAGGGGCTCAGCCAGATCCCGTCGACGCCGAGCTTCTTCAGATACGGCAGCCCGGCCCGGACTCCGGCGAGATCGCCGACGCCGTCACCGGTGCTGTCCAGGAAGCTGCGGACGTACACCTGATAGATCACTGCGTCACGCCACCAGTGGTGCCTGTTCAACCCATCGACCTGTCTCTGAGGAGGGCAGCGGTTATGCATGCATGTTAGGTAGGCGTGTCGAGAGGGTGTCAATGAAAAGGCAGAAGCTACCGAGGAGTTGAGATGGCGGAATCCGGTATCTATCGGACATATCTCAGCCAGATGAGACGTCCGCGTTACCTAACAAGTAAGTAGAAGCGCTACCGACGCGAGATGACGGCGAGCTCGCGCGCCAGTCGGCGCACCGCGGCCGTGGGCGTCTCGTGCCCGGCCATCGCGTCGTGCACGACCGCCTGCACCACCAGACTGACCTGGTCGTACCGCGGGCTCTTGGGACGCGGCTCGGCCGTGCGCACGCTCTCCCGCAGGGTCGGCAGGTACGGGAACCTGCCGATGAGCGCGGGATCCTCGTAGAGATCGGCCCGGACGGGCGGCAGCGCGCCGCGCGTGAGGACCTGGCGCTGGACGCGCTCGCTGGTGAGGTAGGCGATCAGGCGGGCGGCCGAGTCGGGGTGCCGCGCGTGCGCGCTGACGGCCAGGTTGGAACCGCCGAGGACACTCGTCCCCGGCCCGTCCGGTCCCGGCAGGGGCACGGCGCCGACCTTCCCGGCGACCTCGGAGCCCGGGGCGGAGGCGCCGACGTAGGCGTACGGCCAGTTCCGCAGGAAGAGCAGCCGGCCGTCCTGGAAGGCCTGCTTGGACTCCTCTTCCTTGTACGTCAGCGCTTCCTTCGGGATCCAGCCCTCGCGCACTCCGCGCGCCAGGAAGCCGATGCCCTCACGGGCCGCCGCCGAGTCGACGGTGACGCGCTCGCCCTCGTCGCCGAGGATCGAGCCGCCCGCCGAGTAGACGGCCTCGGCCGCGTTGACGGTGAGGCCCTCGTACGGCAGGAACTGCCCGGCGTAGCCGTCGAGGCCGTGCTTCGGGGCGATGGTCTTCGCGTACCGCTCCAGCTCCGCCCAGGTGCGCGGCGGCTCCACGCCCTCCTTCGTGAGGACGTCCTTGCGGTAGAGGAGCAGGCCGGCGTTGGTGACGTACGGGACGGCGTAGAGCTGTCCGTCGTAGGTCGCCGTGTCCACGACCGGCGGGAGGAAGGTCTTCAGGGGGAAGCGGTCGCGGGGCAGCGGCCGGATCCAGCCCGCCGCGGCGAACTCCGAGGTCCAGTTGACGTCGATGTTGAGCACGTCGAACCGGCTGCGGTCGCCGTCGCGCAGGTCGGTGGCCATCTGGGCCCGGGTCTCGTCGGCGGAGTCCGGCAGCTCGACGAGGGTCACTTTTTCGCCGGGGTGGGTGCGGTTCCAGCCCTCCAGCAGGGGACCGAGGTAACCGGTAAGGTCTCCGGCGGTGGCGAGGGTGAGCGGTCCGCGGCCGCCGCCGGCAGGCTCGCCCGCCTGCGCTCCGGCGGCAACGTAACCGGTCAGGACCACGACGAGAACGAGAAGGCCCCTACCCGCGGCATGGATCCACCGCATAGGTTCCTCCCTGTACACCGGCGACGGGCACCTTCGCCCGGAACAGAGGCCATGTATACCTGTTAGGTATGGGCGATACTAGGGCCTGGAGCACATTGGACCGGACAGGAGGACTGCACGCGTGCGCCTGCCCCTCCTGGCCCTCCTCGCCCGCGGCCCCGCCCACGGCTACGAGCTCAAGCAGGACCTTGAGCAACTGCTGGGCGCCGCGTACCCTCAGCCGAACGTCGGCCAGATCTATGTGACCCTCGGCCGCCTCGAGAAGTCGGGACTGATCGAGGGCGAGGACGTGGCGCAGTCCAGCCGGCCCAACAAAAAGGTCTACCACCTCACCGACGCCGGGCGGGAGGCGCTGCGCGCCTGGTTCGAGGAGCCCGAGGACGGGCCGCGGGTGCGGGACGAGTTCTTCATGAAGCTGGCGCTCGCTCCGCAGAGCGGTCTCGCCGACCAGATCTCCCTGATCAACCAGCAGCGGCGCCAGTACCTGAACACCATGCGGCAGCTGTCGAAGCTGGCCGCCGCCGAAGACCGCGACAACCGCATCGCCCACCTGCTGATCGAGGGCGCGATGCTGCACCTGCAAGCCGATCTCGACTGGCTGGAGCGGTGCCAGGAAGAGCTGGAGGAGCTGGAGTGAGCGACGACCGTCCCGCTCCTGTGCTGCGTGCCGAGGGGCTGGTGAAGACCCACCACGGCGAGGGCGCGCCCGCCCATGCCGTGCGCGGGGTCGACCTGTGCGTACGGCCCGGCGAGTTCGTGGCGATCACCGGCCCGTCCGGTGCCGGGAAGTCGACACTGCTGCATCTGCTCGGCGGCCTCCAGCGGCCGGACGCGGGCAGGATCTGGCTCGACGGCGAGTCCACCGACACCTACAGCGAGGCCCGCTGGGCGGTGGAGCGCCGGAAGCGGATCGGGATCGTCTTCCAGTTCTTCAACCTCGTCTCCAACCTGTCCGTCGCCGACAACGTGGAGCTGCCCGCCCTGCTCGCCGGGACCTCGCCGAAGCGGGCCCGGGCCGAGCGGGAGCAGTTGCTGGCCGAGCTGGGCCTGACGGGCAAGGAGCGCAGCATGCCGGGCGAGCTGTCCGGCGGTGAGCAGCAGCGGGTCGCCCTGGCCCGGGCCCTGGTCAACCATCCTCCGCTGCTGCTGGCCGACGAACCCGCGGGCAGCCTCGACAGCAAGGGCACCCGCGAGGTGATGCGGCTGCTGACCCGCTTCCACCAGCGCGGCCAGACGATTCTGCTGGTCACCCATGACGCCCGGCTGGCGAGCGCCGCGGACCGGGTGATCAGCTTCTTCGACGGCCGGATCGCCGACGACGCGGAACTCGACGGCGGCACACCGCCGCGCCGGGCCGGCATATCCGGTGTGCTGGAACTCAGGGACTGACATGCGGGTGTACGACTGCGCCACGTGCGGGCCTGGAGGGTGTCGTTCGGATCAGGCCGCAGGGAATCGACGGCATCTCTCAGCGCCGGTGAGCGGGGCCTGGTGCGTGCAGCTGCAAGGCGGAGGAGGGCGTCGACACGATGGGGGTCCCCCCTGCTCGAGCGGAGCCGAGAGCTCGGGGAAATCGGCAACCGACGACAACTCCGCAGATGCGTGTGCCAGGCCCCGCGTCTGCGACGTGATCCAAACGACACCCCCTAGGGACTGAGGCCCGTGCGAGCCACCCTGCGCTGGGCGCACTCCGATCTGCGCACGCACCGCGGCGAGGCACTGTTCCTCGTCCTCGCCACCGCGGGCATCGTCGCCTCCCTGCTGCTGGCCACGGCCCTGTTCGGGTACGCCACCAACCCCTGGCAGCGCGTGTTCACGCAGTCGCACGGCGCGCACGTGTGGCTGCACACCGACACCGCGGCCGACACCGGGAAGCTGGCCGAGCTGGACGGTGTCGACTCCGTCGCCGGCCCGTACCCCACCGCCGCCACCACCGTCGCCTCACGCGGCAGCCGCGCCGCCGTGGAACTGCGCGGCACTGCGGAACGGCCGTCCGTCGGCCGCCCGTCGGTCGTCTCCGGCCACTGGCTGGACCCCGCGGCCCCGAACGGTGTGGTCCTGGAGAGCCGCCTCGCCCGGGCACTGCTGGCCCAGCCCGGCGACACCCTCACCGTCCCCGGCACCGCCCGCGAACTGACCGTCGTGGGCCTCGCCGACAGCGCCGAGCCGCGCTACCGGCCCGGTGAGCAGCCGGGCCTGGTGTGGGCGCTGCCGTCGGCCGTGCCGGATCCCGGCGGCCAGGTGATCGGGCTGCGGCTGACGGATCCCGGCGACACGTCCTACGTCGTCCAGCGTGCCGTGACCGTACTGGGCGCCGGGGCGGTCGGGGAGGTGTCCACCTGGCAGCAGGCACGCGCCGAGGCCCAGGGCGACAACCGGCTGCTCGGCCAGGTGCTGGGCCTGTTCGGGCTGGGCGCGCTGGTCGCCGCCGGGCTCGCCGTGCACGGGGCGATCGGCACCCGCATCCGCGGCCACCTGCGGGACCTCTCCGTGCTGAAGGCGATCGGCTTCACCCCTGGCCAGGTGGTCCGCATCTTCCTGCTCCAGCACCTCGCCTACGCCCTCCTGGGTGCCGTGGCCGCGGCCGCGCTGGCCGAGGCTCTGGGCAGCCGGATCCCGGGGCGGCTCGGGGACGCGGTCGGTGTGTGGCAGGGGCTGCCCGGGCACACCGTGGCGCTGTTCGTGATCCCGGTGGGCGCGGTGCTGTTCATCGGCGCGACCACCGGGCTGGCCGCCTGGCGGGCGGGACGTGTGCCGCCGGTGCCGGTGCAGCGGCCCGCGGCGGCGCTCGGCGGGCGGTTGTCCGGGGCGGCGGGCCGGCCCCTCGGAACGTGGTCCGCGGCGGCTGCGCCCGGTGGGCGGCTGAGCGGCGGCCTGCGCCGCTTCCTCAGGCTGCGCCCTGCGGCTCCCCGGACCGGGCAGCTCTCCGACCTGGCCCGCCGCGCCCTCGGAGCGAGGATTCCGCCCGCGCTGGTGCTGGGCTTGCACAAGGCGTTCACCGGCCGCCCCCGGTCCCTGGCCACCGTCGCCCGTCTCACGCTGCCACTGCTGCTGATCGTCGTGGCGATGAGCGCGTGGACCACCATCGACCGCTTCCACAGCACGCCCGAGCAGGTCGGCCTGCCGACCGCCCTCAGCGTCCGCGCCGACGCCGGCCTGAACGAGCGGCAGACCCGCGCTGTCCTGGAACGCGACCCGGAGGTGGCCGCCGCCTACCCCGGCGTCGAGACGGCCGCACTGGTCCCGGGCCAGACGGCGACCATCGCCCTGCGCGGCCTCGGCACCGATCAGGACCCCTACCCGTACACCCTCGCCGAGGGCCGCCCCGCGCGCGGCGCCGACGAGGCCGTGGCCGGGCAGGGACTGCTCGACCTGCTGGACGTGCGCGTCGGCGACTGGGTGCGGATGACCGTCGGCGACCAGCCGCAGATCCTGCACATCGTGGGCCGCAGCATCGAGCCGGAGAATGCCGGCCGGGTCATCTCCACGTCCCTCGACACCCTCCGCGCCAACGACCCCGGCCTCCGCCCGACCCTCTACGAGCTGCGTCTGCATCCCGGTGCCGACCCGCGGGAGGTCGCCGACCGGCTGGCCACGGCCGGGCGCGGACACCTGGACGTGCACACCGTGACCAACCCCGCCGACGGGCTCTCCCCGCTGCGCGCGGTCGTCGCCGGGCTGATCGCCGTCCTCGCCCTCATCGGGCTCATCGAGCTGCTGACGGCGATCGGCGGCACCGTCCGCGAGAGCGAACGGGACCTGCTCGCACTGAAGGCCATCGGCCTGTCCCCCCGGCAGATCACGGCCATCACGGTCACCGCCACCGGCTGTACGGCACTGGCGGCCGTGCTCGCGGCCAGCACCCTGGGCCTGCCGCTCGCCCACTGGCTGATCGACGCCCAGGGCCGGTCGAGCGGCATCGGCGCCGGGATCGCCCAGGGCCCCTCCGCCCCGCTGATGCTGCTGCTCGGGACGGCGGCGGTACTCTGCGCGGCCGCACTCGCCGCCCTACCCGCGGCCCGCGCGGCCCGCCGCCGGCTCGCGGACACGCTGAGCGCGGTCGCCTGACGTCCTGACCCGTCCAGGGGTCAGCCCCCGTAGGGGTGCTGCGGGTTGTACGGCGGCTGCGGGTGCGGGGCGTACGGGTGCTGCCCGCCGGACGCGTAGGGATGGCCGTACGGGTTGCCCTGCGGCGGCAGGTACGGCGATCCCGCCGGGGGCATCCCCGGAGGCATCGGCGGGACCGGCCCCGGGACGGGCGCCGGTGCCAGAGTCGCCGGATGGGCCTTCAGCCGGATCCCGTACCGCCGCTTGAGCCGCCCCATCTCCAGCAGCGCGATGGCGGTGACCGTCACCGGAGCGCCCAGGATGAAGACGATCCCCAGGGTGAGGCTCAGCCCGTGCAGATCACCGGTGACGAGGTCCGGGACGGCCACCAGCCAGCTGGTCACCATGGCGAGAAGCGGCGGCAGACAGCGGTGCGTGGCAGCCGTACCGAAGAAGTTGCCGGAGACCCGCACCGCCCCGTAGGCCGTGAAGATGAGCATCCACATCATCGTCAGGCCGACCCCGATGATCACGGCGGGGTTCGCCGACCCGTTCACCGTCTGCACCAGCACCAGCAGGGCGGCCACGCACCCGACGAACAGCAGGAGCAGCAGCAGGGAGTTGAGCAGCGGCACCCGCAGCTGCCCCACCGTGCCGCCGCGCCGCCAGACCCAGAGCATCGCCCCGACCGTCAGCGGCGTGAGGAAGAGCAGGACGACGGAGGCCGTCATCGCGTTCTCCAGCAGCTCCGTGAAGTCGAAGCCGCCCTCGATGAAGGTGTAGACCCCGAGGGACGCGACCGCCCCGGCGATGACCCGGAACCTCTTCAGCCGCTCCACGGACGGATCGAGCGGCTGCGGTATCCACGCGGGGTGGAAGACCACCCGGGCCACGTCCTGGGGCTTCAGGACGGACCGGACCGTCAGCGCGCCGCCGGTCCAACTACCGCGTGTGCGTGCCACTTCGCGCTCCCCCGAGCACTCGCCATGATGATCGTCCGGGAGTCTACGGGAAGCGGAGGGGGCGCCGCCGGGCGGTGGACGCAATCAGCGCGCCGCCGGGCGGTGGGCGGACAGCACGCTGCCGTCCGCCTCCCGCCCGGTGCTCGTCACTGCCGGCCGCGCAGCTCCCGGTACGTGGCGACCAGGGCCTTGGTCGAGGCATCCAGGCCCTCGACCTCGGCGCCCTCGGTCAGCGCGGGCTCGACGCGCTTGGCGAGGACCTTGCCCAGCTCCACGCCCCACTGGTCGAAGGAGTCGATGTTCCACACCGCGCCCTGCACGAACACCTTGTGCTCGTAGAGGGCGACCAGCTGGCCGAGGACGGACGGCGTCAGCTCGGGCGCCAGGATCGTGGTCGTCGGGTGGTTGCCCTTGAACGTCTTGTGCGGCACCAGCTCCTCCGGCACACCCTCGGCCCGCACCTCCTCCGGGGTCTTGCCGAAGGCGAGCGCCTGCGTCTGGGCGAAGAAGTTGGCCATCAGCAGGTCGTGCTGCGCCTTCAGTGCGTCACTCAGCTCGGCGACCGGCCGCGCGAAGCCGATGAAGTCCGCCGGGATGAGCTTCGTCCCCTGGTGGATGAGCTGGTAGTAGGCGTGCTGCCCGTTGGTGCCCGGCGTGCCCCACACCACCGGCCCGGTCTGCCACTCCACCTCATGCCCGTCCCGGCCGACGTACTTGCCGTTGGACTCCATGTCGAGCTGCTGGAGATAGGCGGTGAACTTCGACAGGTAGTGACTGTAGGGCAGCACCGCGTGCGACTGGGCGTCGTGGAAGTTGCCGTACCAGATGCCCAGCAGGCCCAGCAGCAGCGGCACGTTGGACTCGGCGGGCGCGGTCCGGAAGTGCTCGTCGACGATCCGGAAGCCGTCGAGCATCTCCCGGAAGTTGTCCGGGCCGATGGCGATCATCAGGGTCAGACCGATCGCTGAGTCGTACGAGTAGCGGCCGCCGACCCAGTCCCAGAACTCGAACATGTTGGCCGTGTCGATGCCGAACTCGGCGACCTTCTGGGCGTTCGTCGACAGGGCGACGAAGTGCTTGGCGACGGCGGCCTCGTCACCGAGCGCGTCCAGCAGCCAGCCACGCGCGGACGTGGCGTTGGTGACCGTCTCGATGGTGGTGAAGGTCTTGGAGGCGATGACGAACAGCGTCTGAGCCGGGTCCAGGTCCCGCAGCGCCTCGTGCAGGTCGGCACCGTCCACGTTCGACACGAAGCGGACCGTCAGGTCGCGGTCGGTGAAGGCGCGCAGCACCTCGTACGCCATCGCGGGACCCAGGTCGGAGCCGCCGATGCCGACGTTGACCACGTTCCTGATGCGCTTGCCGGTGTGGCCGGTCCACGCGCCGGAGCGGACACGCTCGGCGAAGTCGGCCATCTTGTCGAGCACCGCGTGCACGCCCGGCACCACGTTCTCACCGTCGACCTCGATGACCGCGTCCCGCGGCGCCCGCAGCGCGGTGTGCAGCACGGCCCGGTTCTCGGTGGTGTTGATCTTCTCGCCGCGGAACATGGCGTCCCGGAGCCCGAGCACGTCGGTGGCGGTGGCCAGTTCGCGCAGCAGCCGCAGTGTGTCGTCGGTGACGAGGTGCTTGGAGTAGTCGACGTACAGGTCGCCGACCCGGAGGGTGTACGCGGTGCCGCGGCCGGAGTCGGCGGCGAACAGCTCGCGCATCTGGACGTCGCCCAGTTCCTCGCGGTGCTTGGCCAGTGCCGTCCACTCGGGCATCTGGTTGAGCCTGGTACGGCCGTCTGCGTTCATCTCGGAGTTCAGCCTTCTTTCCTGTCCTGCCTGCGTACCTTGCCCCGCTGCCGGTCCCAACCTAATTGATCAGCGCGTGACATCGGCTGTCGTGGCGCCGTCGTCCGGCTCAACAACACCTACGTTCACGTTGAGCGCGGGTATCAGCGCGATGACGGCGAGGACGAAGAAGGCGGCCGTGAGCAGGGGCGGGGTGTTCGGCCCCCAGGCGGTGGCGACGGCCCCGCCCAGCAGGGCGCCGAGGGGCACGCCGGCGAAGGCCAGGGTCCGGAAGGCCGAGCTGACCCGCCCCAGCAGTTCGGCGGGGCTGCGCTCCTGCATCAGTGTCGTCGTGTTGACGTTCCACACCATGCCCATGAGCCCGAAGACGGCCAGCGTGCCCACCAGCACGGCCAGACTGCGCACGGTGCCCATGACGACGAGGGCGGCGGTCTGCACCGAGCCGGCGAGCAGCACGGACCGCAGCCGGCCGAGACGTGCGACCAGCCGGCCGTTCACCACTCCCCCGGCCAGGCTGCCCAGAGTGAAGGCCGCGCCCGCCGCCGCGTATCCCGCGGAGCCCGCGTCGAGCCAGTCGGTGACGAGGACGACCAGCATGGCGAGCTGGGTTCCCATGCCGATGTTGCACAGGGCGGTGGCGGCGCACAGGCCGCGCAGGGCGCGGTCGCGCCACAGGGTGCGCAGCCCCTCCGCGATCTCGCGGCGCAGGGTGCTGCCCGCCGGTGCGGGCTTCCGGTCGGACTCGGCGGCCGGCAGTGAGGCCACCAGCGCGGCGGCCACCAGGAAGGTCACGGCGTCGGCCGCGAACGGCACGGCGGCCCCGGCCGCCAGCAGCAGCGGGACGACGGGCCCGCCCAGCAGGCCGCCCGCGATGCGCTGGCCGGTCAGCAGCCGGGCGTTGGCACTGCCGAGGGCGTCCCGGTCGACCAGGGCGGGCAGCAGCGCCGTGGCGGCGTTGTCGAAGAGGGTCTGGAGGGTGGTCAGGGCGAAGGCCAGCACGATGAGCAGGCCGATCGAGGCGTGACCGAGGGCGACGGCCACCGCGAAGGCGGCGACCAGCAGTCCCCGTAAGGCATCCACCTTCCACATGGCGCGCCGCTGGTCCACGCGGTCGGCGACGGCCCCGCCGAGCAGGCCGAAGACGATCCAGGGAAGATAGCCGCAGGCCGTGACGGAGGCGATGAGCAGCGGCTCGTCGGTCAGCGTGACGGCCAGCAGGGGCAGCGCGGCCGTGCGCAGCGCGTCACCGAAACTGGACAGCACGGCGGCGCTCCACAGCCGTCCGAAGCCCCCGCGCCACGCGGGTGCGCGCCCGCCTGCCACCTCGACCGTCGCCACTGTTCCCCCCTCACGGTTCGCCCGATGCGACAAACCGTAGAGGGCACCACTGACAATCAGTCCGCGAGCGGCCGTCCGCCGGTGCGGAAAGCAGCTCCGGCCGGGCACCTGCTGGTGCCCGGCCGGTCTCAACTCCTAGATCTCGCCCCGCAGTTTGGCGAGCGCCTCGGCGAGGATCGCCTCGCCGTCCGCGTCGCTGCGCCGCTCCCGCACATACGCCAGGTGCGTCTTGTAGGGCTCGGTGCGCGGCGGGTCCGGCGGGTTGTCCCGGTCCTGGCCGGCCGGAAATCCGCAGCGGGGACAGTCCCAGGTTTCGGGCACCTGCGCGTCGCTGGCGAAGCTCGGCTGGGTCTCGTGTCCGTTGGAGCACCAGAAGGAGATGCGCAGCCGCGGCGCGGACTCGCCGCGCTCGGCCTCGCCCATCGGCCCCGCCCCGACCCGGCTTCCCCGGATCGCGTTGCCACTTGCCACGGTCGTAACTCCCTGCGTGATGGTGCCGCGAAGCGAGTCGGCGTTCCGCTTCGCTGCGAGCGCCTCAGTCTACGTAAGGCCCAACGCGCGTCCAGTGATTGGAGTTACAACCCTCACACCTAGACGCAAGCCCCATGATAGGCCGCGCTTTGCCGCGCGTACCGGACATGGGGCCTTACGTACGCATCGCGTGCTACGTCTTGCGTGCGTACGTATTGCGTGCGGAATACGGGCCGGTCAGTTGTTCACCTTCATCAGGATGCCGAGCACGATAATGCACGCGAACCAGAGCAGACCGACCACGACGGTGATCCGGTCGAGGTTGCGTTCGGCGACCGAGGAGCCGCCGACGGAGGACTGCATGCCGCCACCGAACATGTCGGAGAGGCCGCCGCCCTTCCCCTTGTGCATCAGCACCAGCAGCATCAGCAGCAGGCTGAAGACGATCAGGGCGATCGAGAACCCCAAAACCACGGCTGGACCAACTTCCTCGGATTCGGATGGACGACGCGGGGTCCAGCACTGTGCTGGACCCCGCAAGGGTACGACGGATCGCGCCTACCGCATACTCACTGGTCGCGGAAGCGCACGATCTTGACGAACTCGTCGGCGTCCAGCGAGGCGCCGCCGACCAGGGCGCCGTCGATGTCGGCCTGCGCCATGATCTCGGCGACGTTTCCGGACTTCACGGAGCCGCCGTACTGGATGCGGACCTTGTCGGCCACGTCCTGCGAGTACAGCTCGGCGATCTTGCCGCGGATCGCCGCGCAGACCTCCTGGGCGTCCTCGGCACCGCAGACCTTGCCGGTGCCGATGGCCCAGACGGGCTCGTAGGCGATCACGACGGTCTCGGCCTGCTCGGCGGGGAGGTCCTTCAGACCGCCCTCGACCTGGGCGAGGGTGTGGGAGACGTGGTTGCCCGCCTCACGGACCTCCAGCTCCTCACCGACGCACAGGATGGGAGTCAGGCCGTGCTTGTAGGCGGCCTTGACCTTGGCGTTCACCAGCTCGTCGGTCTCGGCGTGGTACTGGCGGCGCTCGCTGTGGCCGATGGCGACGAACGTGCACTTCAGCTTGGCCAGCATGGGGCCGGAGATCTCGCCGGTGAAGGCACCGCCGTCGTGTGCCGAGATGTCCTGGGCGCCGTACTTGATCTTGAGCTTGTCGCCGTCGACCAGGGTCTGTACGGAGCGCAGGTCGGTGAAGGGCGGCAGGACGGCGACCTCGACGGCCTCGTAGTCCTTGTCGGCCAGGGCGAAGGCGAGCTTCTGGACGTGGGCGATGGCCTCGAGGTGGTTGAGGTTCATCTTCCAGTTGCCCGCCATCAGCGGCGTGCGCGTGCTCATAAAGGTCAGTCCTCCAGTGCGGCGAGGCCGGGGAGCGTCTTGCCCTCGAGGTATTCGAGGGAGGCGCCGCCACCGGTCGAGATGTGGCCGAATGCCGTCTCGTCGAAGCCGAGGGTGCGCACGGCGGCGGCGGAGTCGCCGCCGCCGACCACGGTGAAGCCCTTGGATTCGACGAGGGCCTGGGCGACCGCCTTGGTGCCCTCGGCGTAGTCGGGGTGCTCGAAGACGCCCATGGGCCCGTTCCAGAAGACGGTGGCGGCGTCGGCGAGCTTGGACGCGTACAGCTTGCGGGTCTCGGGCCCGATGTCGAGGCCCATCTGGTCGGCCGGGATGGCGTCCGCGGCGACGGTCGTGGGGTGGGCGGGAGCCTTGGTCTTCAGGTCCGGGAACTCGGTCGCGCTCAGGGCGTCGACGGGCACGACCAGCTCGACGCCGGTCTTCTCGGCCCGCTCGAGGTACTCCTGGACGGCCGGGATCTGGTCTTCCTGGAGGAGGGAACTGCCGACCTCGTAGCCCTTGGCCTTGAGGAAGGTGTAGGCCATGCCGCCGCCGATGAGGATGCGGTCGGCCCTGCCGAGCAGCTGGTCGATGACGGCGAGCTTGTCGGAGACCTTGGCGCCGCCGAGGGCGACGACGTAGGGCCGCTGGAGGTCCTCCGTCAGCTTCTTCAGCACGGCGACCTCCTTGGCGATGAGGTAGCCGGCGGCGTGCGGCAGTCGGCCCGGGAGGTCGTAGACGGAGGCATGCTTGCGGTGCACGGCGCCGAAGCCGTCGCCGACGTAGAGGTCCGCGAGGGCGGCGAGCTGGTCGGCGAAGGCGCCGCGCTCGGCGTCGTCCTTGCTGGTCTCGCCGGCGTTGAAGCGCAGGTTCTCGACGACCGCGACCTGGCCGTCGGCGAGGGCGGCGACGGTGGACCGGGCGGACTCGCCGACCGTGTCGGTGGCGAACGGTACGTCCGCCCCTAGGAGTTCACCGAGGCGGGCGGCGGCCGGGGCGAGGGAGAAGGCCGGGTCCGGGGCGCCCTTGGGGCGGCCCAGGTGCGAGGCGACGACCACCCGGGCGCCCGCGTCGGCGAGGGCCTTGACCGTGGGCAGCACGGCGCGGATCCGGCCGTCGTCGGTGATGGTGGTGCCGTCCAGCGGCACGTTCAGGTCGGCGCGGACGAAGACCCGCTTGCCGGCCACCCCTTCGGAGAGGAGTTCGTCGATCGTCTTCATGAGGGGACTCCTGGAAGAGCTCGTGATCGCTCGTAAGCGCTCGTGATCGAACAGCTCTGATCTGTACGTGAGTCAGGGCTCGGACAGCGCATTCTCGCGCTGCCCGAGCCCTGTTCTCACATGGACGTGCCTGCTCCGTGGATCAGAGCTGGTTGCCGACGAAGACCGTCAGGTCGACGAGGCGGTTGGAGTAGCCCCACTCGTTGTCGTACCAGCCGATGACCTTCACGTTCTTGCCCTCCTGGACCATGGTCAGGGAGGAGTCGAAGGTGCAGGACGCCGGGGCGTTGACGATGTCGGACGAGACGATCGCGTCCTCGGTGTACTCGAGGATGCCCTTCAGCTCGCCCTCGGCGGCCTTCTGGAAGGCGGCGTTGACCTCTTCCTTGGTGACCTCGCGGCCGAGCTCGAGGACCAGGTCGGTGACCGAACCGGTCGGGACCGGGACGCGCATGGCCATGCCGTCCAGCTTGCCCTTGAGCTGCGGGAGGACCAGCGCGGTGGCCTTGGCGGCACCCGTGGTGGTCGGGATGATGTTCTCGGCGGCGGCACGGGCGCGGCGCAGGTCCTTGTGCGGGAAGTCCAGGATGCGCTGGTCGTTCGTGTACGCGTGCACCGTCGTCATCAGACCCTTGACGATGCCGAAGTTCTCGTCGAGGACCTTGGCCATCGGCGCCACACAGTTGGTGGTGCAGGAGGCGTTGGAGATGACGTGGTGGTTCGCCGGGTCGTACGTGTCCTGGTTGACGCCCATCACGATGGTGACGTCCTCGTCCTTGGCCGGGGCCGAGATGAGGACCTTCTTGGCGCCGCCGGCGATGTGCTTCTCGGCGTCGGCCTTCTTGGTGAAGATGCCGGTCGACTCGATGACGATGTCGACGCCCAGCTCGCCCCACGGGATGTCGGCGGGGTTGCGCTCGGCGAGAACCTTGATGGTCTTGTCGCCGACGGTGATGGTGTCCTCGGTGTGCGAGACCTCCTGCTTGAGGCGGCCGAGGATGGTGTCGTACTTCAGCAGGTGAGCGGTGGTCGCGGTGTCACCCAGGTCGTTGACAGCCACGATCTCGATGTCTGCACCCTGCTCCAGCAGCGCGCGGAAGTAGTTACGACCGATGCGGCCGAAGCCGTTGATGCCTACGCGGATCGTCACGAACCGATCTCCTCGTTGGTACGCCGGCCATGAAGAGCCGGCGAGCTCTGTTTGGGATGTCCCCGACCGCCTACGACCCTACCTCTCTGAGGCTGCGGTGGTGACATCCAGATGCCCCATACACGGCAGGGCGGTCCGTACCGGCCAGTAGGGGTACGGACCGCCCGCCACCGAGAGCGAGATCACTCGATTTCGCTACTCGGTGTGGTGCCTGTTGACGGAGAGTTCCCAGCGCCTGTTGGGTCACACGTCGAGGGAGGTGAGCGCCTTTCTCATCAGTGCCGCCCGGTCGGCCGCGGTGGCGACGTGCTCCAGGCCGAAGCCCAGCAGCACGGTGTCGTCCGTGGTGACCGCTCCGTAGGTCTGGAACAGGGCCCCGGTGCGGGTCCAGTCCTTCAGCGCGGCCGGGCTGCCCGCGGGCGGTCCGGCGGCCTTCCAGGCGCCGAGCGAGGTCTCGAAGCCTTCGGTCTCCTTCGCCGTGCCGCCGACGACGAGTGACGCGTCGTCGGCGAGGACGCCGTGCCCGCCGGTGCCCGGGTCGGTGACATAGCTGATCGAGACCTCGACCGCCTTGCCGGCGTACGCGCTCAGGTCGAACTCCACCTGCTTCCAGCCGCCGGATGCGCCGGTGAGGCTGTTCCACGACCCGGTGCTGCCGGTCGCGGTGCAGCCATCGTGCGACAGGGTCAGGTAGCGCTTCAGCCAGGGGTGCTCGCGGACGTAGAAGCCGCCGCCGCACTCGGCCGGGACGGTGGCCTTGGTGGCGCCCCCCTTCTCGGGCAGGGTCGTCCAGTCGTCGGCGCCCGTGGTGTGGGCCTCGACCAGGACGTTGTCGTAGCCGGGC
>NZ_DF968272.1:0-947 GCF_001270025.1 Streptomyces azureus
TAGGGCCTGTTGTGAAAGTGCTGGTCACAGCCACTCGTTGATGGCTGCGACCAGCACTGTCGCTTCGTAGCGGACGGCGAGTTTGTCGTACCGAGTGGCAACGGCCCGGTGGCGCTTGAGCCGGTTGATCCCGCACTCGACCGCATGCCGTTGCTTGTAGTCGTCCTTGTCGAACTTCGGCGGCCGCCCGCCACCCGATCCACGCTTGAGCCGGTTGCGGACTCGGTCCGCCGGAACCGGAATGGTGGCCTTGATCCCGCGTCTGCGCAGGTAGGAGCGATTGCCGCGGGAGTCGTACGCCTTGTCGGCACGCACCCGGTCCGGGCGCTTGCGCGGCCTGCCGAGCCCCAGCCTCGGAACCCGGATGGCTTCCAGGACCGCTTCGAACTGCGGGGAGTCGCCCCGCTGCCCGGCCGTGATCACGACGGACAAGGGCTTCTGCCCCTGCTCGACTGCAAGGTGGATTTTGCTGGTCAGTCCACCGCGGGAGCGTCCGAGGCCGTGGTCGGCCGGCTCGACGAAGATCCCGCCGGGCGGTTCCTTCTGGAGGTCCCCTTTTTCGCCGCTCCCGCGGCGTGCTGATGAGCCCGGCAGACAGTGGAGTCGACGTTGACCTCCCAGGTGATCAGGCCCTTCGCATCCGCCTCGGCCTGGAGCTGGGTGAGGATCCTTGCCCAGGTGCCGTCCCGCTGCCAGCGCCGGAACAGGTCATAGACCCGGTCCCACGGCCCGTAACGTTCGGGCACGTCCCGCCAGGGAGCACCGGTCCGGGTCCGCCACCGTATGCCGTCTATCAGCTGTCGCCGCGTCCACACCTGCGGCCGCCCCGGCTTGATGCCCGTCGGTAGCAGAGGCTCAAGCCGGGCCCACTGGCCGTTCGTCAGATCCCCACGTCCCACAGCACGTCATCATCAACGAACAAGATCCACTTTCGCAACAGACCCTAG
>NZ_DF968273.1:0-9619 GCF_001270025.1 Streptomyces azureus
TCTGGGGGTACCCCCTGCTCGAAGAGCTTGGGGGAGTGCCGGCCGGAAGCCCTCGTACTGGATGCACTTGGGCTTTCGGCCGGTGAGAGCCGGAGTGGTGATGTCGCACGACGGCCGGTGCGCGAGGGTGAGTCCCCTACGGCATCTGCGCGTGGCCGCGGTGCCGGCCGGGCTCGGAATGCTGGTCAGCATCGCACTCGCCACCATCACCACTGTTCGGCCGGGCGCGCGATCGACCAGGCCGTGAGCAGCGGCACCAGCGGCAGAACGACGAGCGCTCCATTGAGGTTTCAGTCTTCCCCTTCGTTCCCGGGCTGCCCCAGCAGGTCACTCAGCAGCCGCTCGCCGTCCGGGTCGAGTCCGGTGACGAAGCCGGCCAGCACCGCCTCACGGTCGCTCTCACCATCCAGCACCTTGCGCATCTTCCGGGCGGCCAGGCCCGCATGGTCCGACGAGGGCGTCCAGGCGAAAGACCGGCCCACGCGCTCCCGCGTGACCGCACCCCTGGCCAGCAGCCGGGTCAGGATGGTGATGACGGTCGTACAGGCGAGGCCGCCGCCCAGGCGCTGCTGCACCCAACCGGCCGTCGCCGGGCCGTCCGCCTCCCGCAGCGCCGACAGGATCAGCGCCTCCAGCTCACCCTGCCCCGCCGCCGGGGACGCTGCCGCTGCTCCGCCACCACCTGTCTCCCTTCCGTGGCCCCCCGCTTCCCGGTCGGACATCGCATAGACGCCCTCATGACGACCACGCCACAGGCGAGCTCCCCCGGCCTGCCGGCAGTAGGGGAAGTTCGCAACTCACGGGACAGGACAGGGACTTCGGGGCGACAGCGCAGAGGCCGCAGCCGGCCATCAGAGACCCCCGCTTCCTCTACAGTGATGTAGATTCTTTACCCGGGGCCCGCGATCGGGCCTCGACCGCATACGCAGAGAAGGAGTACCTCGTGGGAGTTTCCCTGTCCAAGGGTGGCAACGTCTCGCTCAGCAAGGAGGTGCCGGGTCTCACCGCCGTCCTGGTGGGCCTGGGCTGGGACGTACGCACGACCACCGGCACCGACTACGACCTCGACGCATCCGCCCTGCTCCTCGACGCCTCCGGCAAGGTCCCCTCGGACCAGCACTTCGTCTTCTACAACAACCTGAAAAGCCCGGACGGTTCGGTCGAGCACACCGGCGACAACCTCACCGGTGAGGGCGAGGGCGACGACGAGTCGGTCAAGGTGAACCTCGCCGCCGTGCCCGCCGAGATCGACAAGATCGTGTTCCCGGTCTCCATCCACGACGCCGAGAACCGCGGGCAGAGCTTCGGGCAGGTCCGCAACGCCTTCATCCGTGTCGTCAACCAGGCGAACAACCAGGAGATCGCCCGCTACGACCTGTCCGAGGACGCCTCCACCGAGACCGCGATGGTCTTCGGCGAGCTCTACCGGCACGGCACCGAGTGGAAGTTCCGAGCCGTCGGCCAGGGCTACGCCTCCGGACTGGCCGGTATCGCCACCGACTTCGGCGTCAACGTCTGACACGCACGAAAGCAACGCCACCCGACCTGCCACCCGAGGACAGGCCGGGCGGCCCCTAGACAGTCAACCGGGAGCTTACGCGGCCGGCCCGACCCGCCTCCGGCTGGAGGACCGAGCGGACTTCCAGGCAGTCCTGCACCCGGCGCTGAGCACGGCCGACATCAGAACAGCCCTTCTCGCCGGCCCCACCGGCGACGGACCGCGTGCGGGCCCGCACGCTGAGGGACACCGACGAGATCGCGGTTTGCCGCCTGCCTCGCACGCCGCCGGGGCGGCGCCCAGCCGTAACGGCGGAAGCGAATGGCCTCCCTTCGCCTCCCGGCCCCGGCCCGCCACGCTCTGGGCCCGGCGCGGCCGAGCGCGTGCGTGCCGGAGACGGGCCGACTTGTGGACGGGCTCGATGATCAGCGGAGTGGGGACGGGGGGCCGCCGGGGCCCCGGACGCGGTTCACCGCGTGCCCGGCATCCGGGAAGCCTTCACGACTGCGTCCGTGCTCGGACCCGACTTCCGCCGACCGGGTTCAGAGCCTCTGAATGCCCCAGAAGGCGGCGACCAGCACGACGATCACGGCCGCCACCAACCAGACGGCCAGGCCGACACGACGCATCCACGGGCTCACACTCCGCTGATGCCCGCCGGCCACGCCGCCACACCCGGCGACGATGAGCCACTGCAAGTCGGGGACGCCGTCTCATGAGCGCCTCGGGCACGGACGACGAACCCCGGCTGCGGTCACCAATTCGCGCGCATGTCAGTGGTCGTCCCAGTGCCCCTCATGAGCGGCGTGACGGTGACCGTCGTGCAGGTAGTCGGTGTGATCCTCGTGCGGCACGGCGACGTGGCCGCACCCCTCACCGTGCTGGTGGTCGTGGGCGTCGTGGGCGGTATGACCGGCAGCGGTGCACTCGTCGACATGGTCGCCGTGGACCCGGTGGATGTGGCCGTCGTGCGCGTAGTCGGTGTGGTCGCCGTGCGGGAAGGCAACGTGGCCGCAACCCTCGCCGTGGGTGTGCGCGTGCCCTTCGTGCGTGCGGTGGTCGGTGGCGGTGGACATGGGGGACTCCTCGCTCGCCTTTCTGGCCGCCCGCGGACCTGCCCCGGACGACGAATTGCGACATCAACATATGGCGACTTCTGCATCAATGGCGGAGCCACCACCCACGCTTCACACGCAGATCACCGCAACTCCACTGACATCAGTCCCTCGATGTCTCCGTGGTGCCCATGACCGCTCAACAAGCCACGATCGGCGCCATGTTCAGCGCAGGTGCCGAGGAGTTCCACCACTGGTCGCCACCGCTGTAGGGCCGGGCAGGCAGGCCCCGGCGGAGGTGTCGTCCCCGGCCCTCGGCGAAAGGGTGGTCGATGCCTGCCGCGGGGCCGGGGCGTCGGCGCTGCCCGCCGCCCGTGCGGTCGGCGACGGCGGGCTGGCCGACGCGGTCGACCTCGCCGGTGCCCTCGTCGCGCTCGGCGAGCGGCGCGCTCGGCAGGAGGCCTGGCCAACCTGCGATTCCACCAGCACGACGTGACGGCATGGGCGGCACCGGAGGACGTCTGCGACCTGGTGCAGTGCGCCCTGGGCGTGTTCTTCTTCCCCGACATGGACCGCGACACCGCCAAACTCGCCGGGCTCCTGCGACCGGGTGGGCGGCTCGCGGTGACCGTACGGGAGAAGGGGGCGCTCGGCGGCTGGGGGCAGGCGTTCAAGAGCGCGGTCGAGACGGAGCGTGAATGGCCGGGTTCGTCGCAGTCGGCCCGCCGGCTCGGATCGACACCTCCGACACGCTCGCCGCCTTGCTGGAGGGCCCCGGACTGAGCGGCCCACGGGTCGTACGCCGGGATCTCGCCGTGCATTTGACGCCCGCGACCGCCTGGGACCTTGCAGTGGGCAGCGGCACCCGGCCCCGGCCGACGGGCGCGCGCCCGCCGCGGTGGAACGCGTTCGCGCCCACTTCACCGCCGCGCTGGAGGCATCCGCGGTGACGGACCTGGACGTACGGACGCTGTGCACCACACCGCATGAGGGCGGACGGCGCCGCGGACCGGACCGGATCGGATCGGCGCTTGCCACTTGCACGTGGAAACCGATCAGTTTACGGTAAAGGAAACCGATCAGTTTCCCCACGAGTTCAGGAACCCATGATGACGACAAATCGACCGGCGGCACTCGTGACGGGTGCGTCATCCGGCATCGGGAAGGAAACCGCGCTCGCGCTGGTCGCAGCGGGTTTCGACGTGATCGGCACAAGCCGCGACACGTCACGCGTCAGCCCGCTCGACGGTGTGTCGTTCCTCGACCTCGACGTGGCCAGTGACGCCTCGGTCACCACCGCGGTCCAGCAGGTGATCGAGCGGTTCGGGCGGATTGACGTCCTGGTCAACAACGCCGGCGTCGGCTCGATGGGTGCGGCCGAGGAAACCTCCGTCGCGCAGGCCCAAGGCGTCTTCGACACCAACGTTTTCGGGGTCATGCGCATGGTGAAGGAGGTCCTGCCGCACATGCGCGCTCAGGGACGCGGGCGCGTCATCAACATCTCGTCCGTGGTCGGGCTCATCCCCTCGCCCTACATGGCCGTCTACGCCGCCTCCAAGCATGCGATCGAGGGCTACACCGAGTCCCTGGACCACGAGGTCCGTGAGCACGGCGTCCGGGCGCTTCTCGTCGAACCCGCCTACACCAGGACCGGATTCGAGGCCAATAGCGCGCGGCCCGACACGCCCCTTCAGGTCTACGCGAAGCAGCGGCGCGTCTTCGACCGCCTGATGGCGGAGGCGATCAAGGACGGCGACGCCCCCGCCGTCGTCGCCAAGGTGATCGTCGCGGCAGCTACCGACGCGAGGCCGAAGCTGCGCTACACCGCCGGCCCCGTGGCCGGACGCGCGAGCACGCTGCGCCGCGTCGTTCCCGCCTGGGCCTTCGACAAGCAGATTCGCAAGCTCAACCGGCTGGCCGGCTGACGCCCGCACCGAGACGGGCCCTTTCGCCGTGTTCCGGATCGCCATGTTCACGACGCCGTCCGTGGGAAAGTCCGCGACAGCGCCTTTCCAGCTCGCCGGGATCAGGGCGGAGGCTCGGGCTGTCTCGATCACCTCAGCAGCTGCACACCGAGCTGGGTTACCGCGCGGATACCGGTGGCCGGATCCCACGGCGCTCCGCTCGGCGGGCGACCAACAACTCCATGACAGGCGGCATCACCATCGAGCTCGCCGAAGGCACCTACCGGCTCTCCGCGCCGCTCGCCTTCACCTCGGCGGACTCCGGCACAGGCGGCTACACGGTGTTCTGGAAGGCCGCGCTGGACGCCCACCCCGTCATCACCGGAGCGCAGAAGGCCACCGGCTGGACCGTGCAGGACTCGGCCAAGAACATCTGGCGGAGCAGCGTCGGCACCGGCTTCGACACGCGCCATCTGTCCGTCGACGGCGTCATGGCCACCGGGGCCCGCGCCGAGGTCACCCGCTCGGACCTGACCGCGACCACCAACGGCTACACGTTCACCAACAGCTCGCTGAGCTACCTCAACAACCTCGCGCAGCCCGGCCGGACCGAGATCCACGGCATCGGATCCTTCACCGACCGCTATGCCCCGGTGACAAGAAGGGCTGATCAGACGGTAGTTGCCGCGTCGAACCTGATGTCTCGCAGAACGGATCCTGCAATAACACGGAGGAGCCGTCTTCGCATGGCGACGCCGGCCCTATGAGCCTGAAGAGAGGCTCTACTCTGCCGCCGGGATCGAGCCCGACCAAGAAGGGGGCACTTCTCATCAGGCGGGCTCGTCATGCGGTTTGCCCGGGCTGGGTGCGGCGGGCGTAGGCGCGGGCGGCGCGGGCGCGGTCGCCGCAGCGGGTGGAGCACCACTGGCGGCGGCCCTGGCGGAGCAGGTAGCGGTTACAGGGAGGGGAGCCGCAGGCGGTGAGGCGCTCGGCGTCGAGGGAGGTGAGCAGATCGGCGGCGTCGGCGGCGAGGGCGGCCAGGGCGTGGTCGACGATCTGGGTGGTGGGGTGGGGGGCGGCGCGGTAGGGGCCGGTTTTTTCGTCCCACTGCAACAGCGGGGCCGTGGGGACGCGAGTCATCGCGTCATTGATGGCCGTGACAGCGGCCGGAAGGGCGGGAAGCCCAGCGGCGCGGGCGGCGAACAGCGACCTGATCTGTTCGCGCATCGAGCGCAACTGTGAGGCACACATTTCCAGCATGCCCGCGTCGACCGGTGCGAGGCCCCGCTCCGTCAGCCACCGGTTGGTCTGCGCAGGAGTGCCCAAGCGATCAACCGTATGCCCGCCGGGCATCGCGATCGCGCTGTTGGCGAGAGCGAGGGAAAGGTGCTCTTCCTCCCCCTGTGCAGGCGGCAGGGCGGGCTCTTCGATCAAGGACTCCTCCATACCTCTCATGGTACGGCTGCATGCTTCCGTGAGAATCCGCTACGGTAGCCTCTCGGTTCGAGAGACATCTATCCGTGAGGTGTTTTCTTCGTACCTTCTCCCTCTTCCGTGACCGACAGTTCGCGGTCCGCGTCTTCGGCGGCCCGACCGCGCTCTTCGAGTACGGCGGTCTGCATTTCCTGACCGACCCGACCTTCGACGGTCCCGGCGACCCCATGAGGCTGGGCACGTGGAGTTGAAATGTGCCGGACGGCCTGTGGGAGCTCGCCGTTGATCCCCGAGGACCGGGTGCGACCTGCGGAGGCGCGGCCGACCGGCACTACGCATCCGGATGGCCTCTGATGTCCCTGTCCGCCAGGAGTTCACTGATACGCACGTCAACCTGCTCGCAGTCATATCCTCGCCCCACGACCTGGAACAGAGGCGGACTCGCTGCCGAGTCGGTTTCGGACAGGGCCGCGAGATAGCGGTCGACCTGATCGCGGGCGTAGCCCTTCCGCACTACATCGAAGCCCCGGGCACCGGACGGCGACGGCGCCTCCCAGCCACTCATCTCGCACCCGTACATGCGTGTCCTCAGGGCTGAGACCCAGCGCCTGTGCACCCGGCCTTCGGCGGCAGCGAAGCGTCCGGCCATCTTCGCAGTCCGTGCTCGCGGGCTTCGCAACGTCCACAGCGCCACCGGTGCGCCGATCGCGACCAACGCGGCAGCGGTGTAGAGCCCCGCTTGGTATCCCGCCAGAAATGCCTCGCCGGCGTGGGCTCCCGCGGAAGCCGCCGAGTGTTGCCGGTACGTGACGATCACACCGACCACGGCGATGCCGAGGACACCCGAGGCTTCGCGGGTGGCGCTGAACAAGCCGGCGGCGATACCTGATGCGTGGTCAGGAGCGGATTCAAGAGCCCGCGTCGTCAAGGGAACCGCCATGGCGGAACCGATGCCGATACCGGTCAGCCCGGGCAGCAGGTCGGTGAAGCCGCCGGCGGCGCTGCCACGGGCCACGAGCAACAGTCCCAGGGCCACAAGAAGCAAGCCCACTGCCGACAACCGGCCCTCGCCCCACCGCCGGGCCATCTTCGGGACCAGTACAGCGGTCACGAGCAAGGCTGCCGCCACTGGCGTGAGCGTCAGGCCGGCGGACGTCGGGCTGAAATCCAGCACATTCTGCAGGAATTGTGGAGTGAAGAAGAAGACGCCGGTGACTCCCAGGCCCCACAGCAGCTGGGTAACGATTCCTCCCGCGAACGCCCGTCGACGAAGCAGGTCGGCAAGCGGTGTGCGCCTGGTCGGCGAAGCCGTTATCACGACGGCAATCACGCAGATCAGGGACGCGATTCCAGGAACAACGATTCTCATGGCCGTGAAACCGTAGCGGGGCCCCTCGATCAGGCAATAGGCGAATCCGCCGAAGAAAAGACAGGCCGGCATCACTGTGCGGAGGGGAAGGGCGGAGTGTGGCGGCTGCCACGGGACAGCGCCGTCGGGCTTGGCGGCGCGAGGGATCGCCGCGACCGTCACGAGCAGGGAAAGAACGCCGAGCGGCGCGTTGATCGCGAACAGCCAGTTCCATCCCAGGTGCTCTGTGATGATGCCGGAGATCACGGGGCCGCAGGCGAGTGCGGTGGCCAGTGCCCCGGTCAGTGCGCTGATGCCGGCATTACGCGCGCCGGGGGGCAGATCCTGGGTCAGCAGCGCGAGCGAAGCCGGCGTGACAAGAGCCGCTCCCACCCCCTGCAGCCCCCGCCAGACGGTCAGATCCAGTCCGTTGGTGGACATGCTGCACAGCAGTGAGGAAGCCGTGAAGAGGGCGATGCCCAGCACCAGCGTGGGGTGCCGCCCTCTGGAGTCCACACAGCGGCCCCCCAGCAACAGGAAGCTGGAAAAAGTGAGCGGGTACACCGTCGCGACCCACTTCAGGCCGGACTCGCTGAGGTCCAGCTTCTCTTGGATTTGCGGAAAGGCGACGTTGACAATGGTGTTGTCGAGAGCCGCCATGAAAGACGGCAGGATGATTGCCACCAGAAGACCGAATCCGCGCAGTCGGCTCATCAACCATGCCTCGGAAGTCGACCCGGATCGACGGGGGGCGAGAGCAGCCCGGGCGCGTTCGAACATGTGGACCGGCAGTCATCTTACCGAGTGGGCCAACGGCCTCAAGTGGACACGCCACGCTTGCCCATTCTACTTTCCTACCTTTCCGGGGCGCTCCTCCGGTCCGCCCTGCGCGCAGCATGGATGCGAATGAGGATATCCGGCAGCGGACCCCGCGTGTCGTCCTGTCAATATCATGAGTTCATGTTTCGCTGACGCTGAATATGGGCCTCTCAGGCATTGCCGGAACGATCGGAAGCACGCCCGTACCCGCGCTTCGCTTTGCTGTTCGGAGCGCGCCTCGGATGGCGAATCGGTCGGATCACGGGAATGCCCTGTCATGCTGTCCGACCCTTATGAAGGCATGGTGATCAAATGTCGTCAGCCACGGGCGATACACTCAGCCGCCATTTGGCCCTCTCCGCCCGGCAGGCACCCGATGAAGCGGCCTTCACCTTCGTGGACTTCGACGCCGACAGGGACGGGACCTCGGTTGAGCTGACGTGGAACGAGCTGGACAGACGGGTACGGACGGTGGCAGCAGGGCTGCGCCGGGCGGGCGCGGCAGGCGAGCGAGTAGCCATCGTCGCACCGCAGGGCCACGACTACGTGATCGGGTTCCTGGGCGCAGTGTGCGCGGGCGCGATTGCCGTGCCGCTCTTCCCACCGGACCTGCCCGGCCACGGCGAGAAGCTGGCGGCTGCGCTGACCGATGCGGCACCCTCCCTTGCCATCGCCGTCCCCGGGCAACGAGAAGCGGTGGCCGACTTCTGCGCCGGCCACGGTATTGCTTCCCGTCTGCGCGTCGTGAGCGTCGAGGACCTGCCGCAGAATGCCGGAACAGCGGGTACGGAAGCTCGGACAGCCCGGGAGCCGCAGCCCGAGGACTGCGCCTACCTGCAGTACACGTCCGGATCGACGAGGATGCCGGCCGGTGTGGAGATCACCCATGCCAACGTCTGCGTCAACGCGCGGCAGGCGATGGAAGCGTATGACCTCCGCAGAGGACGCAACTGCTCCGTGAGCTGGCTTCCGCTGTACCACGACATGGGTCTGATGCTGGGGATCGCCATGCCGGTCGTGGGCCGCATGCGGTCCGTCATCATGGATCCGCTGGATTTCGTCCAGCAACCGCTCCGCTGGCTCCGCTTGCTCACGCGCTATGACGGAGCCCTCACAGCCGCACCGAACTTCGCCTACGACTACTGCGTCCGGCGCGTACCACCCGAGGCACGGGCCGACCTGTCCCTCGGATCGGTCGCCGCCATGATCAACGGAAGCGAGCCCGTCAGCCCGCGCACTCTCGAGCGTTTCCACGAAGCCTTCGCGCCGTCCGGCATCCGCAGGACGATCATGCGCCCCTCCTACGGCCTCGCGGAAGCCACTGTATTCGTCGCGGCATCGCCTGCCGGGGAGGAACCGACCGTCACCTCCTTCGACCGGAAACTGCTGGCGCAGGGCACCGCGCGTGTCGCTGAACCGACCGAAAACGGATCCATCACCGAACTGGTCGCCTGCGGCCGGCCGACCGATCAGGAAGTGGCCATCGTCGATCCTGCCACCGGCCGCCGGCAGGAGGACGGGACGGTCGGGGAAATCTGGCTACGGGGCCCGAACATCGGAC
>NZ_DF968274.1:0-8496 GCF_001270025.1 Streptomyces azureus
TCTCGTCTCGGCGGTCGGATTCTCGCCGCCGACCAAGGGCGTTGACCGTCCGCAGCTCAGCGGAAACTACCTAGGAACTTCCGGCGCGGGACACTAGTACTCCAGCCGTAGTTGTGGATCTTGGCGGGCTGCCAACGGCAAGCGCCGAGTACGAGAAAGCGGGCGGAGTGAGGACTCACTCATTGACGGAGTGAGTACTCACTCCGTAGGCTGACGGCCATGACAGCACCTAAGGAGAACCAGACCACCCGCCGCCGCGCCCCCGGCATGTCGCCGGAGGAGCGGCGCGCGATGATCATCCAGACCGCGATCCCGCTGATCGCCGAGTACGGGGCCGCGGTGACGACCGCGAAGATCGCCCGCGCCGCGGGCATCGGCGAGGGCACGATCTTCCGGGTCTTCGCCGACAAGGGCGAGCTGTTGCAGGCCTGCATTGCCGAGGCGCTCTCCCCCGAGCACGCCGTCCGCGAGCTCGACGCGATCGACGTATCCCAGCCGCTGCCCGACCGGCTTGCGGAGGCGGCCGAGGCACTGCAGGCGCACATGTCCAGGATGGGCGCGATCGTCGGCTCGCTGGGGCATCGCGGCGGCAAGCACCCCGGTACGGTGCGCGGCGCGGGCCGCGACGAGTCGACGACCCGTATCCGCGCGGCCCTCGCGGAGCTGCTGGAGCCGGAGAAGGCCGCCCTGCGCCGGCCGCCGGAGCAGATCGCGGCTCTCTTCTTCGGGGTGCTCTTCACCCAGCCGCGTACGGAGGACGAGCCTGACCTGACCCCGCAGGAGCTGGTGGAGGTCTTCCTGCATGGGGCGCTCTCGGACGCCAAGTGAGCGCGCGGAGAAGGCGCCTGGGGGTTACGGCCCTGGCCGTCCTGGCCCCCGTCCTGGTGTGGCTGGTCGCGGACCCGCTGCTGGGGCATCGGCTGCGGATCGCCGATGGGGAGCAGACGCTCGACATCGGCGCCGTGCCCGTGGCGGTCGCCGCACTGCTCGCGTCGCTCTCCGGCTGGGGACTGCTGGCCGCCCTGGAGCGGTTCGGGGCGCGGCGCGCCCGCGCCATCTGGACCGGGGTGGCCGACGCCGTACTGGCCGTTTCCTTCCTGCCGTTCATCGGCGACGGCATGGGCGGCGGCACCCGGGTCTCTCTCGCTCTGATGCACCTGGCGGTGGCGGCAGTGCTGATCCCGGGGCTGGGCGGCAGGTCCCCCGGGGTGGGAGCCGGTGCCGCCAGGGGGTGACCGCCGCCAGCACCGAGTACGCCGATCCGCGAGATCGCCGACTGCGACATGCCCGTGGCCGCCGCCAGGCCCTGGACCGGTTCCAGCCCGTGCTGCCGATGGTTCCCGGCGTCCCCGAGCGCCGCAGCCACGACAATTTGGAGCAGTGAGAGTTGCTGCCGCTCGGCCCGCGGGATGCGATGTGCAGGTGGCTGGGAAACTGAGCGCCGATGGGCTTCGCCGTATCGCTCGTCGCCGTCACGTCCGCCGGCGTCGACACCATGGCCGGTCGACGGCGCCGAGGCCCGAGGGCCGGGACCGGATGCAGTGGGTCGGTCTGATCGCGGTCAGCCTGCCGGGGCTCGCCGCTCTGGGCGCGCTGCTGTTCACCTGGATGCAGGTCGGACAAGCCAGCAAGGAACTACGCATCTCCGAGCACGGACAGATCACCAGCCGGTTCAACGCCGCAGTCGGCAATCTGGGATCGCAGTCCCTGGACATCCGACTGGGCGGCATCTACGCCCTGCAGCGCATCATGCAGGACTCCGCTCGCGACCATCCGACGGTCGTCTCCGTGCTGGCCGCCTTCGCACAACGGCACGCCGGGTCGAGCGCAGACAGCCTGAAAGAACCGCTTGACCCCGAGGCCACTCCCACTCCGGAGGCGGACGTACGGGTAGCGATCGCCACGCTGGCCCATCGCCGCCTCGACCGCGACAGGGGTACGGTCATCGACCTGAGTAAAACCGACCTGCGTGGCCTCCGCTTCACTGAAAGGGCACCCATCAGGCTCCCCGGGGTGGATCTGAGCGACGCGGATCTCCGCTCGGCCTATCTGACCGGCGCGGATCTGCACACCCGGGTGCTCGACGGTGCGCCCGACCACCGCGACGACGTCCTCCAGCCCCGCCCAAGCCGCGCCGAAGAAGTATGACCGCACAGAGTGGTGGTCACGTCCTTCCCGCCCTGCTGGAGGAGGTACGTTCAGCTCTGGGTGACGAGTTGGTGGGCGTGTATCTGTACGGTTCTGCGGTCGTCGGCGACTTCGACGAGGGCGTCAGTGACATCGACCTGGTAGCAGCAGTGGCGGATGAGCTCGACCAAGAAGCCTTGGATGGACTCGACACCGCTCACCGCCGGATCTGGTCCGCGCACCCTGATTTCCTCGACCGGATTGACATCGTCTACGCGCCCGTGGCGATCCTCTCGGGTCGGCCGGGCGCTGCTGGCAGGGTCTCGCTGCTGGTCACTGTGTCCCCCGGCTCGCCACTCCATTCGACATCCGTGACGCAGGAATGGGTCCTGACCTGCAGCTCGTGCGGGAGACGGGAATGACGCTCGATGGGCTGCCGGTCGAGTCCGTTGTGGCACCCGTGCCGACGGACAGAGTGCGAGCAGCTGTAGTCAGCATGGTGCTCTCGCTACGCGAGTGGGCGCCACATGTCGCGCACCGGGGAGGACACGCCTACACGGTCCTGACGGCCTGCCGGGCGCTGGTGACCCTCACCACTGGCAGGCAGGTGAGCAAGGCCGAAGCCGCTCGGTGGGCACATGCGCGCTGGCCACGCCTCAGCCCAGTCATCGATGCCTCTCTGACGTGGCGCCGCTCTCAGGGGGCCGCGATGCGAGGCAGGACGGTGGCGCGCAGCACGGCGCGGCGCTGCTCGATGACGATGGCTTGCGCAGCAGCCGCGGAGTCCTGCACGCAGTCCACCCGGTGCTCGCCAGAGGTGTTGTAGAGCTCTCTGACCGGCTCGCCGTTGGCGTCGTGGAGGGTGACGATCCATCCGGTGTGTGATTCCGGGTCGTGGTCGACGTCCGGGTTCTTGTCGGCTGTGTACAGGTGCGGGAAGTCCAGGGGGGCGCCGGACGGAATGCCCGGGTCGAGGGGGGACATAGCTCAAGGGCTCGCGCTGCGGGGTGACGCCATACGCGGCAAGAGCGGACAGCAGCAGCGTTCCAGCGGTGGCCTGTGCGGTGACGGGCATGACTGCCTTTCGATTCTGATTCGAGCAGGTGACGGCCGTTTCGCTCATGACGGCCCCGGGCTGCCCCGGCCGTAAGCGGCCGGGGCGCGAGGGTTGAGCGGCGGGTGGGGTCGATCCAGCCGGGGAGCAGCAGGTACGGCCGGCGGAGCCTGCGGGCTTCGTAGAACTGCTCGTCGGTGGTGATGATGACGGCGGTACGGCGGGCGTCGGCGACCGCTGTGCGGTGCTGCGCGCCTACCACGAGGCTGTCCTCGCGCCGTACGAGGAGCAGATGCGGGCCCGCGTCGACGCCGAGCGGAGCGCGGGCTGTCGCGCGCTCATGGACGGCGGCGTCGAGGGGATGCTGGCAGGGCTCAGCCCCATGACGCGCTGGAGCCGGCCTGTCCTGCACGTCAAGTACCCGGTCGAGGACCGGGACCTGCACCTCGACGGCCGCGGCCTGACGCTGGTCCCGTCGTACTTCTCCTGGGACGCCCCGGTCAGTCTCGCCGCCCCCGAGCTGCAGCCGGTCCTGTGCTATCCGCTGCTGCACGAGCCGGCCGTCCCGGCGTCGCACCCCCTGGCCGAATCGCCGTCGACTCCCCTGACCGTCCTGCTCGGCAGCTCGCGGGCCGTTGCGCTGCGGGTCATCGCGGCCGGCGCCACCACCGGTGAGATCGCCCGCGCGGCGGGCGTGTCCGCGTCCTCCGCCAGCAGGCACGCCACCGCCCTGCGCGGCGCCGGACTCATCACCAGCCACCGCAACGGCCCGTCGGTGCTGCACACCCTCACCCCGGTCGGGGCGGCCGTGCTGCGCGCCGCCACGCGCGCGCCGAGTGGCGGTCCGGCCGTGCGCTGATCCGGCCCGGCGGCTCGGCACAGGGTGATCGCGTCGATCAGGGCAGGACCGCGACCGGTCTCGTCGTCGGGGTCGGCCGTGTCCCCTGGAGGGCAGCCCAGCGCCCCGGCGCCGTCCGCGCTTCGCGCGGCGCCGGGGCACGACAGCCTGCCCGATCAGCAGCTGGTGGCCCACTTGTGGGAGCGGAGGGTCTTCGGGGTCGAGTAGGTGTGCTTCAAGCCGTTGGCTGCGCAGCCTTCGTAGGTGCTGTAGTTGGCGTAGCGGTAGTACTTGACGCTGTCGTAGCCTCCCGAGTGGCCGTTGTTGTATACCGACCTGACCTGCGTGGTGCCCGACCACGAGCACGTGATGGCACCGCCCCGCCAGTCGCTGTCGTCGGCGTCCCAGCTGCACATGCTTCCGCTACCGCCGCTGCCGGAGAAGAAGCAGACGTCGCCCTTCACACAGCGGTCGTAACCGCTGGCGGCCTGGGCTGAAGTGGCCGGGACGCCCAGGCCGACGGTCGTCAGGGCGAGTGTGGCGATGGTGACACCTAGTTTGCGCATGTTTGTTCCCCCTTGGTCTGCCTCGATCGAGGCGCATGAAGGTGCGGCCGGGCGTTGTGGGCGACGTTCAGTGATGTCGCTTCCGGTGTGCCACGCCGCTCCCGGTGACGTGTTCACACCATGGCCGACCGGGCCGGGTGCCGGTACCTCGTACATCAGAGGAGTGGCGGTACGCGCTGGCGAAACCCCCGCTCAGGCCGGGCATTCGCCCCGCCACCGCACGGAGTCGATGGTCCGGCCGCCGGAGGCGAAGTTGCCCCGGCCCTCGTCCCAGCCGCGGTGCAGACAGGCGCCGCCGCCCTCCACGAAGGTGACCTGGACGTGGTCGTAGCCCTCCTGAACGTTGCCGTTGTTGAAGAACGACTTGCGCAGACCGCACGCGCTGCTGGGGTCGTCGCTGTCGGTCCGGCACACGCTGCCGGTTCCGTCAGTGCCGGAGTAGAAGCACACCGAGCCCGGCGGGCAGTCCTTCCAGGCGGCGGAGTCGCCGCAGTTGGCGCTGGTCACGCTCGGCCACTGCTTGCCGACGCCCGTGTACTCGACGCCGTTGAAATGGACCGGCTTGCGGTGCCTTTCGTCGGTGAAGTCGCCGGTCGCCAAGTACCGCTGTTCGTAGTGGAGATGGGCCCAACTCGTGCCGCCGGAGGCGCCGATCCGGCCGATGCGCGTCGAGGGCTGGACCTTGTCGCCCTTCTTGACGTAGCGGTCGGGGGCGTCCTTGAGGTGGTAGTACGCCGTGAACCAGCCGCCCGCGTGCTTGACCTGAATGGTGTTCCCCGAGCCGTTGTCCCAGTAGGTCGCGGTGACCGTCCCCGCGGCGGACGCCTGTACGGGCAGGCCGTCGGATCCGGTGTTGCCCTTCACCACGATGTCGAGTGCGGGGTCGTGCCCGGCGTCGTAGGTGTTGAGCTGCCACTGGCTCTGGCAGGAGAACGGCATCTGGAAGGCGGGCTTGCCCGGGGGTGGCGCCTGCGTGACCGATGCCCCGTCGGCGGAGGCGGAACCAGCAGCCGAAGCGGAACCGGAAGCCGAAGCGCCGGACATCGTGGCGGCTCCCAGCGACAGCGCGGCCGCACAGGCGAGCATCGCCGTACGCAGCCGGTGTCCAAGGCGCCGGACTTTCCTCTTGCTCTGCGGCATCGGACCCCTTTCGCAGGGCCGGGCGGCGTGCCCGGCGGAGGTGTGCTCCGCTCACCGTCCCGCCGGAGGGCCGTCACCGCGTACTCGTATCTCAGAGGGTTGGGACGCCGAAGGGCGCGCATCACTGGCTCGGCACTTCTTCTCCCAGATGTGCGACCGGATCCGCAGCGGCGCGGTGAAGTTCTCCCTGGCGCCCACCTCGACGCAGCCCAGAGGCTCCCGCAGCCGCTTCTGCGCGTAGTAGGCGACATCGACGAACTCCTCGCCCGCGTCGGTGTCGTGGCCGTTGTTGAAGACCGACCGGGCCTTCTTCGGGGCGGCCCAGCCGCAATGGTTCTCGCCTGCTGTCCAGTCGTTGTCGTCGCCGTCCCACGCGCACATCTCGCCCATGCCGTCCCGCTCGGTGAAGAAGCAGACGCTGCCCTTGTCGCACCGGTCATAACCCACGGCGCCCGCGGCGGTCTCGCCCGCCCCCGCCAGGGCGTTGTTCACCCCGAAGCCGAGCGCCGCGAGCCCGGCCGCCGCCATCGCGGCCCAGCGCCACCGCCGAGGCAGCGGGTGCGACCGGGGCGAGCGGGCCGTGCCCGCCGCCGACTCCACCCTGCGCAGCAGTGACGCCGTGTCGTGGACGGCGCGCTCCCGGTGCGTGCGGGCCAGGCAGTCCGCGATGATCTGCTGCCAGGGGGAGGGGAGTTCGGGGGAGAGGCGCAACTCGTCATGGCCCTGCGCGTAGCGCACCGCCGCGTCCCGGCGGGCGGACGGGGTGGAGCCCGGCAGCGGCTGGGAGCCGGTGAGCACGACATGGGCGAGTACGCCGAAGGCCCAGACGTCCGCCGCCGGGCGGATCTGGCGGCCGCGTTCGCCGATCTCGGACCAGAGCAGCTCGGGCGGGGTGTAGTCGGGCGTGGAGAAGGCGGGGGTGTACGCGTGCGTGCCCTCCATCTCGGCGGCCATGTTGAAGTCGGCCAGGCGCACCGAACCGTCCTTCATGAGAAGGACGTTGGGTGGCTTGAGGTCGCCGTGCACCCAGCCCGCGTAGTGCAGCTGGTACAGGCCGGCGCAGATCTGGGCCAGCAGCTCGGGCCCGCCGCGCGGTCTCGGCGTCCGGGAGAGCAGGGCGTCGAGGGACTCCTCGGCCTTCTCCAGTACGAGGACGGTGGCGCCGTCGAGCTCCGGGTGCCCGGGGTCGTCCACCGTCAGCGTCTCGTACAACCGGATGAGGCGTGGCGCCTGCAGCCGGCTCAGCAACTTCACCTCGCGCTCGGCGAGTTCCCGCAGATGGCGCAGCTGGCGTGGGGTGCTGGTGCCGGTGGGCAGGAACTTCAGCGCGGACACGGACGGTGGCTCCCCGGACGGGCCGACGCGTCGGCCCGCGTACACGCTGCCGAAGGCCCCGGCGGCCATGGGCTCGCGGACCTCCCAGCCGCCGACGCGATAGCCCTTGGGGACGTGCACGGAGTACGGATGTCCCGGGCTCGTACGGAACGGGTTCACCGCACCGCCTCGCGGGGGCGGGTGAGCAGGACGAGATCGTCCTCCCGGACAAGGTCGAAGCGGAGCGCGAGCGAGACGAGCGACTCCTTCTTGCCGTTGAGCCGGGGACCGGACTCCACCGTGTCCGGGGCGGGCTTGAGGCGCAGCTTCACCGCCAGGTAGTCGATGTTCCACTGCACGGCGGCGCGGTTGGTGGTGGGCCAGATCGGTCGCAGCCGCTCGGCCAGCTGCTCGGCGGTGGGCAGCTGCGCGTGCGGCGCACCGCGCAGCCGGGGCTCGCACAGCGCGGTCAGCACCGCGAAGTAGCGCTTGGAGCGGTCCAGGGCGAACGCCGGGGCGGTGCTGGCGCCGCCGGGGGACTCCTGGTCCGTCGCCCGGGTGTCGAGGTAGTCGTGGCGTGGCGCCCACACTTCGAAGCTGAGCAGCTCGCCGCCGGCGGGCAGTACGACCCGGGCGAACTCGAAGGGTACCGGGGCGTTGAGGCGGCCCGGTGCGACCTTGATGTGCTCGCCCGCACCCTCCGGGTTCTCCACGACATAGGTCTGGGAGTGGCTGAGGTTGCTCAGTATCCAGAAGGTGTCGTGTGCGGATATCCGGCCGGCGGCCCGGGACACCCCTTCGTGCGCGATGGTGAGGTGAGGGCCTGGCGCCCCCGTGCTCCGGCCGAAGTCGAGCTGCTCCCCGGGCGCGAGGCGGATCTGTTCCCCGGGCCCGCCGTACTCGGGCGGCACCACGATGATGCTGTACATCATTTGTCCCCCTTGTTGTACTAACAAGCCCTAAAGTTAGGGGTGGTTCCCTTCTCAGGAAAAGGGAACGCGTTCCACTGGGGAGAGCGGTGTGCATCGCGGACGCGGTGAGGACCGCCTCAGCAGTGATCGATCCAACGGTGGGACAGCGGGGCGTACGTGCCCGCCAGGTTGCCCTGTTGGCGGACCGCGGTGCAGCCGGTCCGCCGGCTGTGCCGGGTGCGGTCGATGCCCGTGGGGGTGAAGTCGCGGCCCCGGAAGTACTCCACGCCGCCCGGCGCCCGGCCGTCGTCGGGGACGTTGACGAAGACCGACTTCTCCGGGCGGTCCCGGGTCCAGGCGCAGGTCTCCTTCCCCGCGAGCCAGTCCGTGTCGTCCCCTTTCCAACTGCAGATGTCGCCGTTGCCGTTCTGTTCGCTGAAGAAGCAGACGGAGCCCAGCGGGCAGTGGTGATATCCGTACGACGGCTCGGGCGCTGTCACGTTGGCTGGTCGGGTGAGATGGTTTTTCGGGTGGATCAGGCCGGGA
>NZ_DF968275.1:0-38198 GCF_001270025.1 Streptomyces azureus
GGGGCGCGGATCGCCCGAGCCGAGCCGCTCGGCCGTCTCCGCGAGGTCGGTCAGCGGCGACGCCAGCCGGTTCGCCTGGCGGACCGCCAGCAGCACGGCCGCCACCACCGCCAGCAGCGCGACCAGCCCGATGATCAGCAGGGTGCGGCCGACCTCCCGGGTCACCGAGGAGCGCGGCTCCTCGACCGTGACGGTCTCGCCCTCCTCGCCGGGCTCGGTCGCGCTGATCACGTCACCGGACGGCTTGGAGCCGACCTCGATGGGCTCCTCCCCGGGGATCCGGATCACCGCGTAGTAGCGGTCCTGCGTGACCTGCTTGCGCAGCACCTCCGCGTCGACCTGCTGGGCGACGAAGAGCCTGCTGTCGACGATGCTGGCCAGCCGGACCGCCTCGGACTCCACCCGCTCCTGGGCGCTGTTGCTGATCGTCCTGGTCTCGACGATGACGAGGGAGACGCCGAAGACGGCGATCACTACGAGCACCACGGCGAGCGTGGACTGGATCAGTCGGCGGCGCATGTCCTGTTACCCGTGCCTACCCGTGCCGGCCCCGCGGCTCAGCTCTTCTCGAAGCGGAAGCCCACACCGCGCACCGTGGCGATGTAGCGGGGGTTGGCCGCGTCGTCGCCGAGCTTCTTGCGCAGCCAGGAGATGTGCATGTCGAGGGTCTTCGTCGACGACCACCAGGTCGTGTCCCAGACCTCGCGCATCAGCTGGTCGCGGGTGACGACCCGGCCGGCGTCGCGCACCAGCACCCGCAGCAGGTCGAACTCCTTGGCGGTGAGCTGGAGCTCCTCCTCGCCCATCCAGGCGCGGTGCGACTCGACGTCGATCCGCACGCCGTGGGTGGCGGGCGGCTGCTGCGGCTCGGCGGCGCCGCGGCGCAGCAGGGCGCGGACGCGGGCCAGCAGCTCGGCGAGCCGGAACGGCTTGGTGACGTAGTCGTCGGCGCCCGCGTCGAGCCCGACGACGGTGTCCACCTCGTCGGCGCGCGCGGTCAGGATGAGGATCGGGATGCTGTGGCCTTCGCCACGCAGGCGACGGGCCACCTCCAGACCGTCCATGCCGGGCAGACCCAGGTCGAGCACGACCAGGTCGACGCCGCCCTGCATTCCGGCGTCGAGAGCGGTGGGTCCGTCCTCACGCACCTCGACCTCGTAGCCCTCCCGGCGCAGAGCACGGGCCAGCGGCTCCGAGATGGACGCGTCGTCCTCGGCGAGCAGTACACGGGTCATGAGGTGATGGTAGACCTGCGAGGCCCTGAGCTGGGGTGTGACCGGAAGCCTTGATTCTTACCCGTGGCACACCCGTTTCTTACGTTCCGCGGGAACGCGTACAAACCTCTGGGTGTGGGGTGCGATCCCGCTAAGGACCTTGGAAATGGGGCTTGCGGTTCCCCCGATACCTGTGATCCGTGTCTCAAGTCCTTCCATATGCGGCAGCGTCCTGCCGTATGGTGAACCAACGCCTGTAGCACCGTGGCGACCTTCGGAGGCTGTTTTGCCCCTGGAGGTCTCTTTTGTGTGCGGGCTGGTTCCCCGCCAGCCCTGAACCTGAAACGACCTGTGGCCGGGCCTCGGCGTGCGGATACGCGCGTAGAGGCGTGGATCCCGGTGGCGACCGCCCACCGCTCCTGCCCCGGAGCGGCCCCCCGTAGGCGTCGGACGGACGGCCGTACGCACCGGTGCCGGCTGCCCCCCACCGGGCGCACCACCGCTGCTGCGGGGCGCGTCCCGACCAGCAAGGAACGACCATGGCGTCCAGCCTGACGAAGGACTCGGCCCGTCCGGGCACCCCCGGCTCCGAGAAGACCTTCTTCGGCCACCCCCGCGGACTGGCCACTCTGTTCATGACCGAGATGTGGGAGCGGTTCTCCTACTACGGCATGAGGGCCCTGCTCCCGCTGTACCTGGTGGCCCCTGGTGGCCTGCACCTGAGCGCGGGCACGGCGACGGCGATCTACGCCGTGTACGTGTCGCTGGTGTACCTGCTCACCCTGCCCGGCGGCTGGTTCGCCGACCGTGTGCTCGGCCCTCGCAAGACGGTCGCCGTCGCGGGCCTGGTCATCATGCTCGGCCACCTGTGCCTGGCGCTGCCCGCGGCCGCGAGCTTCTACGTCGGCCTGGGCCTGGTCGCCATCGGTTCCGGTCTGCTGAAGGCCAACATCTCCACGATGGTCGGCCACCTCTACGACGGCCCGGAGGACCCGCGCCGGGACGGTGGCTTCACGGTCTTCTACATCGGCATCAACCTCGGCGCCTTCGTCGCCCCGCTGGTCATCGGCACCGTCGGTGAGAACGTCAACTGGCACCTGGGCTTCGCCCTGGCCGCGCTCGGCATGGCGCTGGGCCTCGTCCAGTTCCTGCTCGGCGGCCGCCACCTGAACCCTAGGAGCAGCGAGGTCCCGACCCCGCTGTCGCCCGCCGAGAAGGCCGTCACCCTGCGCAAGGGCCTGATCTGGCTGGCCGTCGCCGTGGTCTTCTACGCCCTGGTCGGCGGCACCGGCCACTTCACCCTGAACTGGGCGCTGATCCCGCTCACGCTCCTCGGCCTGATCGTTCCGATCCTTGTCATGACCCGCATCCTGCGCGACAAGGACCTGGACGCCGGCGAGCGCTCGAAGGTGTCGGCGTACATCTGGTTCTTCGTCGCCGCCGCCGTCTTCTGGATGATCTACGACCAGGGCGGCTCGACCCTGTCGCTCTTCGCCAGCGAGAAGGCCGACAACACCGTCTTCGGCTGGGAGTTCCCGGTCTCCTGGTACCAGTCGGTCAACCCGGTGCTGATCATGGCCCTGGCGCCCGTCTTCGCCTGGCTGTGGCTGTGGCTGAACCGGCGCGGCAAGGAGCCGAGCACCATCGTGAAGTTCGCCTCCGGCCTGGTGCTGGTGGGTGCGTCCTTCTTCCTCTTCCTCGCCCCGCTGTCGATCGCGGAGGGCGGTCACAAGGCCGCGGCGATGTGGCTGGTCGCGATCTACTTCGTGCAGACCGTCGGCGAGCTGACGCTGTCGCCGGTGGGTCTGTCCGTGACGACGAAGATGGCGCCGGCGAAGTACGCCTCACAGATGATGGGCGTCTGGTTCCTCGCGGTCACCGCGGGCGACTCCGTCACCGCGCTGCTGTCCAACCCGGCCGTCGGCGGGATCAACCTCGACCGGACCGGCTTCGTGGCGCTGGAGGCGGCGCTGGCCGTGGTCGCCGGTTTCGCGGTGTACATGTTCCGCAAGAAGGTCAAGGGGCTCATGGGCGACGTCCGCTGATCGCCGGAGCCTGACAAGGGCCGTCGCACCTGCGTGGTGCGACGGCCCTCCTTCATGCCTTCGCGTTCTTCATGCCCTCGTGTTCGTCATGCCCTCGTGTTCTTCACGTCTTCGTGTTCTTCATGTTTTCGTCGATCTCGGCGGGTCGGCCTCCGGGGCGAACCAGGGCCGGACCGAGTTCTTGCGGGCGGCGGGCAGCCACCGGCGACGGGGCGCGCTGGCCGCGTGGACGGGGTGGCGGGGGCTTGCGTGGTCCACGACGGCCAGGCCTGCGCGGAACAGCGCCGCCGGGACGACCAGGCAGACGAGGACCCAGAACAGGGTCACGCCCCAGGGGCGGCCCACGCCCCAGGGGTGTTCGGCGAGGACCTTGCCGCCGTACTTCAGGGACACGGTGTAGTCGCCGTGCGCCCCGGCCGCGAGTTCCACGGGGAGTTCGATGCGCGCCTTGCCGCCGGGCCGGATCGTGCCGCGCCAGCGCTGGTCCTGCCACTGGGGGGCGAACACGCCGTGGGAGGTGCCGACCTGGAAGACGGGGTCCTTCACGGGGGACGTACCGACGTTCCCGACGGTGACCACGAGCGTCCGGGCGGGCGGGGAGCCGAACCAGGTCAGCAGCCCGCCGGAGCCGCGCAGCCGGGTGTCCGCGAGCAGGGACAGCCGCCCGCCGGCCCGGTCCGCGGGCAGCGGCTCGACCGCGTGCCCGGCGACCTGGAGCACCGCGTCGGCCTCGGCCCCGGCCCCGGTCACCGTGGCCACGTGCACCACGCACGGGCACGGCACGGGCGGTTCCACGACGGGCAGTTCGCGGCGGAAGCGCCCCTCGGCGTCGGTGGTGACGGCCCGGCCGTCGGCGTTGGCGCAGGAGTTGGTGCCGCCGGTCACGCCCCGGGACGGCTCGGCCTGCCCGCAGACCAGTAGCGTCAGCAGGGCACGCGGCCGCCAGCCGCTGCCGGTGACGGTGACCGAACCGCCCGTCCCGGCCTGGGCCCTGGACAACTCGACGACGGGCCGGTCCGCCGCCCCGGCGGGCCCGGCGCCCGCCGGGCCCAGCAGGAGCACCAGCAGAACCGGCAGTGACAGATACGGAACGCGGACGACGTACGGCATCGGCGGCTCCAGCGGTCGTACGGGAGTGCGCTCAGTGGCGTGCTCGCGCCCCCTGGTGGCGTCGCGTCAGCCACAGGGCGCCCCCCGCGCCGGCGAGCAGGACCGTCCCGCCGAGGGTGCCCAGGGCGATGGCAGAGTCCTCCGGGCCGGTCTGCGGGAGTTCGGCGCCGGATCCCGAGCCGGAGCCGCCGCCCTGGGTGGAGCCGGTGGCGCCGCCGCCGCTCGCGGCCGTGACGTCGAGGGTCAGGGACGGGCCCGGGTCGTTCGCCGGCGTGCACGTGGTCGTCGTGCCGAGCGCCTTGATGGTGAGCACGCCGGCCGTGAAGGTGACCTCGCCGCTCTTCTTCGGCGTGTACGTACCGCTCAGGTCGTTGATCTTGATCGGCGTATTGGCCGGGATCGCGGCGTCGTTGGCGGGGCCGGTCACCTTCATGGTGCCGCCGTCCGCGCCGCCCAGGGCGATGGTGGCGCTCGGAGTCATCGCCCCCTTGCCCAGTTCGACCGGGCTGGAGGAGACGCCCTTCTGCCAGGACATGGTGATCCGGTAGCCGTCGCCGCTCTTGGCGCCCTTGATGTCGATGGGCGAGACGGCGCTCTTGTCGCCGATCGGCGTCTTGCACTGGTAGTTGACGTCGACGACCTCGGCCCGGGCCACGGGGGCGGCCATCAACACCGCCGAGCCGGCCAGGGCCGCGGCGGACGCGAGCGCGGCGGTTCGATTCCGGTACGACACGGTGCCGCTCCCCTCCTGTTACTGACGGGGTATCAGGTCGGGCCGTCAAGGTACGCCCGGGGCGTCGAGGAAGGAAGACACGTGCGCGCCGGATCCGTGGGGATCCGGCGTGTGAGGGGTGACGGACGGGGGGATGTGCGGCGAAGGGCCCGTGGAGCAGCCAAGCACTCAGGCACTCAGGCACTCAGGCACTCAGGCACTCAGCGGCGAACTGCCCGCCCCTCTTCACCCGAACGGCCGACGGAGGAACCTGCTTTCGGCGTGCGCGTAATGCCCCCGGATCAGGCAGGGGCTCCCAGTTCGGCCCACACCGTCTTGCCGGCGACTCCCGGCGTGCGGACGACGCCCCAGTCCAGGCACAGCCGCTGGACGATGAACATGCCGTGACCGCCCGGGCGGCCCGCCCGGTGCGGGGTGCGGGGTGACGGCTGGCCGGTGCCCCGGTCGGCGACCTCGATGCGGATCACCTTGTTGTCGCAGGTGATCCACAGCTGATCCGGCCCCTCGGCGTGCAGGCAGGCGTTGGTGACCAGCTCGGAGACGACGAGCAGCACGTCCTCGGCGGCGGCCCGCTGGTCCGCGGAGGCGGCCGGCAGCCAGCCCCACGCGTACAGCGCCTGACGGGCGAAGTCGCGGGCGAGCGGAACGACACCGCTCGCCCCGTCGAAGCTCAGCCGGCGCACCTGCCGGCCCCCCGGCGGTACCGCGGCTCCGGACGGCGCGGCCACGCCCTCGCCGGACTCACCGCCCGCCGGTACGCCACCCTCGGACGCCCCGGAAGCGCCGCTGGGCTCCGGCCCGCGGTCGCCCGGCGAGTAGGGCCGGGTGGTGCTCATCAGCGCTTCACCTCACCGATTCACCAGTTCGCAATTCAAAAAATTCACTACACAGTCAGTCATGCGGTGCGCGGCACGACGGTTTCGCGGCGCCCCCGACACCCTGATGGGCGACCGTTTCAGGATGTCTCCTGCCCGGGCGGACCGGCGGAACACCCCCGTATTTCGGCACGATGGGCGTGACGGGAGTAGGACACCGGTCACAGGGGGATGGCCGAGGCTCGGCGCGCCGACGCACCACCGGTCAGCCCGACTCGTCGGCCAAGGCCGCCTCAAGCGTGTCATGGACGCTGAAGACCGCATCCGCGCCCGTGATCTCGAACACGCGTGCCACCACCGGCTGCATCCCGGCGAGTGTCACGCCACCGCCGGCGGCCTCGGCCTTCAGTCGCGCCCCCAGGAGCACGTTGAGCCCCGTGGAGTCGCAGAACTCCAGTCGCGCGCAGTCGATGACCAGGCGCTTGAATCCCTTGGCGAGGCAGTCCTCGAGTGGCTCACGCAACAGATCGGCGGTGTGGTGATCCAACTCACCCGCCGGGGTCACGACGGCACTAGAGCCCTCTTCCCGCACCTCCACCAGAAGCCGGCCAGACTGTGCGCTGCCGACTGTCCCGCGGTCCATGCCGTCTCTCTCTCCCGACGTCGTGACTGCTGCTGACGCCCACGAACACTACGCCTTCCCTCCACGCTTCGACACCCGAACAACCACACACAAACGGACATATGCCCACAAAACGCACTTGCGGTGGGCTCGGGAAAGCGGGTAGGCCTAGTAAGGACACGTAATCGACACGGCCGGCTTTGGAGGCGCCGCACACCGCAGTGCACGTACTGGCTCCGGCAGCCATATGCCGAGAACGATGGAGGACATCATGTCACCCCGGCTCGACGCATCGCGTACCCAGGAAGCGACGTCGACACCCCCTCCGGAACATCTGGATCCCATCGAGCAGGTTGAGATGCTCGTCACACAGGACGGCCTTCTCGCCGGACTTCCGGACATCCCCCCGTACGAGGAAGTCGACGCGGTCGACGCACGGGCCCTGTCCAAGACCCTCTTCGAGCGCCTCGAGTCGCTGGAGGAAGGCACCCACGAGTACTCGTACGTCCGCAACACGCTCGTCGAACTGAACCTCGCGCTGGTCAAGTTCGCCGCCTCCCGGTTCCGCTCCCGCAGCGAGCCGATGGAGGACATCATCCAGGTCGGCACCATCGGCCTGATCAAGGCGATCGACCGCTTCGAGCTGTCTCGGGGTGTCGAGTTCCCCACGTTCGCGATGCCGACCATCGTCGGCGAGATCAAGCGCTTCTTCCGCGACACCTCGTGGTCCGTGCGCGTTCCGCGGCGGCTCCAGGAACTGCGGCTCGACCTGGCCAAGGCCGGTGACGAGCTGGCCCAGAAGCTGGACCGCGCCCCGACGGTGACCGAGCTGGCCGAGCGCCTCGGCATCTCCAACGACGAGGTCGTCGAGGGCATGGCCGCGTCGAACGCCTACACCGCCTCCTCGCTGGACGCCCAGCCGGAGGAGGACGACTCCGAGGGCGCCCTCGCGGACCGCATCGGCTACGAGGACCACGGGCTCGAAGGCATCGAGTACGTCGAGTCGTTGAAGCCGCTGATTGCCGAACTTCCCCCGCGCGACCGGAAGATCCTGTCGCTGCGCTTCGTCGCGGGCATGACCCAGTCGGAGATCGGCGAGGAACTGGGCATCTCCCAGATGCACGTGTCGCGTCTGCTGTCCCGGACGCTGGTACGGCTGCGCAAGGGGCTGACTGTCGAGGAGTGATCCTCACCGGACGACGCTGTACCGGGTGAACGCTGTCCTTCGGGGGCGGACCGAACGGTCCGCCCCCAGGCGCGTCTCCCAGGGCCTGACAGCGAGCACACCAGCCCCCTTCACCACGAGCCGTCTCGATATGCCGCTCATGCTGCGCGTGGTGTCGGTCAGGTCCTCAGCTCCTTCCCGAGCTGATGACGACGAGAGTGAGCGTGGGCAGTGCGGTGGCCGCAGCACTCAGTAGCCAGTACGCGCGGGGTGACAGCGCCGTCCTGCGCCGGAGAGGACGGTTGGCCAGCCACCAGACGAGACCGAACAGGGTGAGGATCGGTGTGGCGACCATGAACCAGGGCAGCATGCCGTCGTTCTCGGTGGGCTCGCGCTCGGTCCAGCCCAAGTCGGCAAGGGGCCGGTTCGACGCGAAATACCACAGCAGGAACGCCGGAACCACGGCTGGGATCCCCAGGACGACGTTGACGGCCAAGGGGAGGATCAGCCGGAGCCATGGGTGTTCGGTACTCGTCTTCATCCCTCTCCAGCCGCGCGGCATCGTCGCCGGTGCCGTTGTACCGGACCGGCAGCGCCTGGGTCCGGGACAGTGCGTTCGGTCGGTCAGAGCACCCGCTCGCCGCGCCGCCAGACTCCGGTGACCAGCGGGACGCCCGGTCGGTAGGCCAGGTGGACGTGGCTCGGGGCGTCGAGAAGCGTCAGGTCGGCGTACGCGCCCGGGGTGAGGCGGCCGATGTCGGTGCGCCTCAGGGCCGCGGCGCCGCCCGCCGTGGCCGACCAGACGGCCTCGTCCGGGGTCATGCCCATGTCCCGTACGGCGAGCGCGATGCAGAACGGGACGGAAGAGGTGAAGGACGAGCCCGGATTGCAGTCGGTGGAGAGGGCCACGGTGACGCCCGCGTCGAGGAGGCGGCGGGCATTCGGCCACTCGGCCCGAGTGGAGAACTCGGCGCCGGGGAGGAGCGTGGCGACCGTGCGGCTGTTCGCCAGGGCGTCGACGTCCTCCTCCGTCAGGTGGGTGCAGTGGTCGGCGCTGGCCGCGTCGAGTTCGACGGCGAGCCGCACGCCCGGGCCGTACGAGAGCTGGTTGGCGTGGATACGGGGGTGCAGGCCGCGTGCCTTGCCGGCGGTGAGGATCGCGCGGGCCTGGTCGCCGTCGAAAGCACCCTTCTCGCAGAAGACGTCGATCCAGCGGGCGTGCGGGGCGCAGGCGTCGAGCATCTCGCCCGTGACCAGGGCGACGTAGCCGGCCGGGTCCTCGGCGTGGTCCGGCGGGACGATGTGCGCGCCGAGGTAGGTGACCTCGTCGGTGTGGGCGGCGGCGATGCGCAGGGCGCGGGCCTCGTCCTCGACGGTCAGGCCGTAGCCGGACTTGGTCTCGAAGGTGGTGGTGCCCTGGCGGAGGGCTTCGGCGAGGTAACGGGTGACGTTGGCTTCGAGTTCCGCGTCGCTCGCCGCCCGTGTGGCCGCGACGGTGGTGCGGATGCCGCCCGCGCTGTAGGGACGCCCGGACATGCGGGCGTTGAACTCCTGCGTCCGGTCGCCCGCGAAGACGAGGTGGGAGTGGGAGTCCACGAAGCCGGGCAGGACCGCCCGGCCGCCCGCGTCGACCCGATTGTCAGTGGCGGGTGCTTTCCTGTGATCACCGGTCCACGCGATGCGGTCGCCCTCGATGACGACGGCCGCGTCCTGGATCAGTCCGAGGGGGGAACTGTCACCGAGGGAGGGGTCGTTGGTGACCAGGCTGGCGATGTTCGTGATGAGCGTGCTTGCGGTGCTCGCGGAGTGGGCGGGGCTGACGGTCGTCGCGTTGCTCATGGCGTCCTTGGTGGCCTGGTCGGCGGTGGGGTCGGGTTCGGGGGCGGAGGCGGGCCGCGCGGGCGGGCGGCCCGGGGTCATCCGCGCAGGGCTTCGACGGCGTCCGCGAGGGCTCGCGGCACGTCCGGTACGAGGGAGTGGACCCCGTCCCGTACGACGTGCCGCCCTGCCACGACCGTATGCGACACGTCCGCTGCCGACGCGGCGAATACGGCCGTCTCGGCCCCGAGCCGCGGAAGCGGCCCTGCCGTCCTGACCGAGTCGAGCGCGAGGGTGGTGAAGTCGGCGAGCGCGCCGGTCTCCAGGGCGCCCGCGTCCTCCCAGCCGAGGGCCGCGTGGCCGTCGGCCGAGGCCGCCCGCAGGAGGGCCGCCGCCGTCCAGTGACCTCGGGTGCGGGTGCGCAGCCGCTCGTTCAGCTCCATGGCCCGCGCCTCTTCGAGAAGGTCGATCACGGCGTGGCTGTCGGAGCCGAGGCAGAGCGGTGAGCCTTCGTTCTGGAGGGCGACGGCCGGTCCGATGCCGTCCGCGAGGTCCCGCTCGGTGGTCGGGCACATGCAGGTGCCGGTGCCGCTGCCGCCGATGAGGGAGATGTCCTCGGCGGTGAGGTGGGTGTTGTGGACGCCGGTGGTGCGCGGTCCGAGGACGCCGTGCAGGGCGAGGAGCTGGGTCGGGGTGCAGCCGTGGACCTCCCGGCACGCCTCGTTCTCGGCGGTCTGCTCCGACAGGTGCACATGCAGCGGGGCCCGCCGCTCCTCGGCCCACCGCGCGACGGTCGCCATCTGGTCGGCGGGCACGGCCCGTACGGAGTGGATCGCCGCGCCGATCCGTGCGTGATCCCGTTCCTTGAGAAGTGAAGAGCGTGCGGCCCAGGCTTCGGCGTCCCCGTCGGAGAAGCGGAGCTGGTGGGTGGTGGGCGGTTGCCCGAAGCCGGAGGAGAGGTAGGCGGTGTCGAGGAGGGTGATGCGGATCCCGGCTTCGGCGGCGGCCGCGATGAGGGCCTCACCCATCGCGTTGGGATCGGCGTAGGGGGTGCCGCCGGGGGCGTGGTGGACGTAGTGGAACTCGCCGACCGCCGTGATGCCGGCCAGGGCCATCTCGGCGTACACGGCGCGGGCGAGGGCGTGGTACCGGTCCGGGGTGAGCCGGGCGGCCGTGGCGTACATGACCTCGCGCCAGGTCCAGAAGGTTCCGGAGCCGACCTGGACGGTGCCGCGCAGGGCGCGGTGGAAGGCGTGGCTGTGGGCGTTGGCCAGGCCGGGCAGGGTGAGCCCGCGCAGGACCTCGGCACCGGGAGGCGGGGCGGGGGTGCCGGCGCGGACGGCGGTGATGCGGCCGTCCGCGACCTCCACGGCGACATCCGGCTCGACGTGAGTGCCGAGCCAGGCGTGCTCCAGCCAGTACGTCCGCGGGGCTGCTGTCGTCACCTGCACGCCAGTCCTTCCAGTACGTCGGCGAGTGCGAGTACCCCGGCCACGCAGTCGTCCTCGCTCGCGGACTCGGCCGGCGAGTGGGAGACGCCGGTGGGGTTGCGCACGAACAGCATGGCGGTCGGGATGCTCCCGGACAGGATCCCGGCGTCGTGTCCGGCGCCGGTGCCGAGGACGGGGACGGTGAGGCCGGTGTCCGTGCCGAGGATGCGGGCGAGTTCGTCGCGCAGGGCATGGTCGAACTCGACGACGGGGGTGAAGGACTCGCGGACGATCTCCAGGTCGATGCCGTGCGCGTCCGCGTAGCTCCGGGCCGCCTTCTCGATGCCGCCGACCACGGTGTCGAGGCGCGTCTGGTCCTCGGCACGGGAGTCGAGCCAGCCGCGCACCAGGGAGGGGATGCCGTTGACGCCGTTGGGCTCCACGGCGATCTTGCCGAAGGTGGCGACGGCACCGGCGAGTTCGGCCTCGCGGCGGGCGGCGAGGACGGTCTCGGCGTAGGACAGCATGGGGTCGCGCCGGTCGGCGAGCCGGGTGGTGCCGGCGTGGTTGGCCTCGCCCCGGAAGTCGAACCGCCACCGGCCGTGCGGCCAGATCGCGCTGGCGATGCCGACCCGGTCGCCGGACAGGTCGAGGGCCCGGCCCTGCTCGACGTGCAGTTCGACGAAGGCGCCGATGCGGGCGAGCCGCTCGGGGTCGGGCCCGATGGCGTCGGGGTCGTACCCGGCGGCCTCCATGGCGCGCGGCAGGGTCACTCCCGCGCCGTCGGTGAGCCGGTGGGCCTGCTCGCGGGTGAGCTGCCCGGCGGTGAGCCGGGACCCGACACAGGCGAGCCCGAACCGGGCGCCCTCCTCGTCCCCGAAGTTCACGATGCCGAGGGGCCGGGTGACCCGCGCGTCCCGGGCGCGCAGTTCGTCCAGCGCCGCGAAGGCGGACACGACTCCGAGAGGGCCGTCGAAGGCCCCGCCGTCCGGCACCGAGTCGAGATGCGACCCGGTGACGACGGCATCCCCGACGGCGGGGTCACCGAGCCAGGCCCACTGGTTGCCGTTCCGGTCGACCTCGTAGCGCAGTCCGCGGGCAACGGCTTGCTCTTCGAACCAAGCCCGGCAGTCGCCATCGACACCGGTCCAGGCGAAGCGGCGGTAGCCGTGGGAGGCGGGGTGCCGGCCGATGGGCAGCAGGTCTCGCCACATCTGGTGGAAGGAGGCGCCGACAGGCTGTGGGCAGTCGTTCCGCAGGGCGGAACGCACAGCCGACCCCGCAGGCGGCGACGGTGCGCCTGCCCCCACTGAACCGGTGCCGTTCGGTTCGGTCACGCCTCGTCACCCTCACGCATCGGAACACGGACGCCCTTCTCCTGAGCCACCGACTCCGCGATGTCGTATCCGGCATCGACATGCCGGATGACCCCCATGCCGGGGTCGTTCGTCAGCACCCGCCGGATCTTCTCGCCGGCCAGCCTCGTACCGTCGGCCACCGTCACCTGCCCCGCGTGGATCGACCGCCCCATACCGACCCCTCCCCCGTGGTGCAGGGACACCCAGGAGGCCCCCGAGGCCACGTTCACCATCGCGTTCAGCAGCGGCCAGTCGGCGATCGCGTCGGACCCGTCGAGCATGGCCTCGGTCTCCCGGTAGGGGGACGCGACGGAGCCGCAGTCGAGATGGTCGCGGCCGATGACGACCGGCGCGGCCAGCTCCCCGCTCGCGACCATGTCGTTGAACCGCTCACCGGCCCTGTCCCGCTCGCCGTAGCCGAGCCAGCAGATACGGGCGGGCAGCCCCTGGAAGCGGACCCGCTCCCCGGCCATGCGGATCCAGCGGGCCAGGGACTCGTTCTCCGGGAAGAGGTCGAGGATCGCCTTGTCGGTCTTCGCGATGTCGGAGGCCTCGCCGGACAGGGCGGCCCAGCGGAAGGGGCCCTTGCCTTCGCAGAACAGCGGACGGATGTAGGCGGGGACGAAGCCGGGGAAGGCGAAGGCCCGGTCGTATCCGGCGAGTCGCGCCTCGCCGCGGATGGAGTTGCCGTAGTCGAAGACCTCCGCGCCGGCGTCCATGAAGCCGACCATGGCCTCGACGTGCCGGGCCATGGACTCGCGGGCCCGGGTGGTGAAACCGGCCGGGTCCTTGGAAGCGGCGTCGGCCATGTCCTCGAAGGCGGTGCCGAGGGGCAGGTAGGCCAGCGGGTCGTGGGCGGAGGTCTGGTCGGTGACGATGTCGATCGGGGCGCCCATGGCGAGCAGCTGCGGCACCAGCTCGGCGGCGTTGCCGAGGACTCCGATGGACAGCGGGCGGCGGGCGTCCCGGGCCTCTACGGCGAGCCGCAGCGCGTGGTCCAGGGAGTCGGCCTTCACGTCCAGGTACCGGTGCTCGATGCGCCGCTCGATGGCGCGCGGGTCGCAGTCGATGCAGATCGCCACACCGTCGTTCATCGTCACGGCGAGCGGCTGGGCGCCGCCCATCCCGCCGAGACCGGCGGTCAGTGTGATCGTCCCGGCGAGGCTGCCGCCGAACTTCTTCGCGGCGACGGCGGAGAAGGTCTCGTAGGTGCCCTGGAGGATGCCCTGGGTGCCGATGTAGATCCAGGAGCCGGCCGTCATCTGCCCGTACATGGTCAGGCCGAGGGCCTCCAGGCGGCGGAACTCCTCCCAGTTCGCCCAGTCGCCGACGAGGTTGGAGTTGGCGATGAGGACGCGCGGGGCCCACTCGTGGGTCTGCATGACACCGACGGGCCGGCCGGACTGGACCAGCATGGTCTCGTCCTGCTTCAGCCCCCGCAGCGTCCGCACCATCGCGTCGAAGGAGCGCCAGTCGCGCGCCGCCTTGCCGGTGCCGCCGTAGACGACGAGCTTGTCGGGGTGCTCGGCGACCTCCGGGTCGAGGTTGTTCTGGAGCATGCGCAGGGCGGCTTCCTGCTGCCATCCCAGGGCGCTCGGTTCCGTGCCGCGCGGCGCTCGGACAGGGCGGGGTCCTGACATGGTCTGCCTCCTGGTGGGGTGCGTGGCGCTCCCGGCGGGGTGTTACTGCGGCTATTCACATCCTGGCTACCTGAATAGAACTAGTCAATACGTCCGGGGGTCGGCGCGGCGGTGCCGTGGATGTTTGGCTGGATGCATGGGCGCACACATCGAGGGATCCGAGGCAGCCGGAGCGGACATCGGGGCGGCGGGGGACGGCATGCGTGACGACGGTCGGCTGGCCGATTCCGGCGCCGGGCGGGCGGCCCGTCGGGACCAGGCGGTGCAGGCCGCCGTGGAGCAGGGGTTGCTCGGGCCCGACTGCCCCATCGTCGGGCTGCTGGACGTCACCGGCATCCGCGAGTCGGCGGCGGAGCTGCGGGCGGCGTTCGACGCGGTGGTGGCGCCGGGCACGCCCGTGCTGCACGCCTTCGCGGTGAAGGCGACCCCGCTGGTGCCGGTGCTGCGGCTGCTGCGCGACGAGGGCGTCGGCGCCGAGGTGGCGAGCCCCGGCGAGCTGGCGCTGGCACGGGCGGCGGGGCTGGGCCCGGAGATGACGGTGCTGGACTCTCCGGCCAAGACGCCCGGGGAGCTGCGCGAGGCGCTGGCCCTGGGCATCGCCGTCAACGCGGACAATCCGCAGGAGCTGGACCGCATCGACGCCCTGATCAAGTCCGCCGCCAGCCGGTCCCCGCTCGGGATACGGGTGAATCCGCAGATCGGCGGGGGTTCCATCGAGGCGACGTCCACGGCCACGGCCACATCGAAGTTCGGGGTGGCGCTGCGCGACGACGGCGCCCGGGAGTGGGTCGTCCGGGCGTATCTGGACCGGCCGTGGCTCACCCGGCTGCACGCGCACACCGGGTCCCAGGGGGTCCCGTTGTCCCTGATGGCGCGCGGTGTGGCGGAGACGTACGAGCTGGCGGAGGAGATCAACCGGCGGGCCGGGCGGCGGCAGGTCGACACGCTCGACATCGGCGGCGGGCTGCCGGTGAACTTCGCGTCGGACGCGACGACGCCGACGTACGCGCAGTACGCGCGGACGCTGGCCGAGGAGGTGCCGGGGCTGTTCGACGGGCGGTACGGACTGGTGACGGAGTTCGGGCGGTCACTGCTGGCGAAGCACGGGACGGTCGTGGCGCGCGTCGAATACGCCAAGAGCGCGGGCGGGCGGTCGGTGGCGGTCACGCATGCGGGCGTGCAGGTCGCGACGCGGACGGTGTACGCGCCGGGGGTCTGGCCACTGAGGATCGCCGCGTACGACTCCAAGGGGCGCCCGAAGGAGGGTCCGGCCGTGGTGCAGGACGTGGCCGGACCGGCGTGCTTCTCGGGTGACCTGCTGGCCGAGGGGTGTGCGCTGCCGTTGCTGGAGCAGGGGGACTTCGCGGCGGCGCTGGATACGGGGGCGTACTACTTCGCGCATCACTATGCGTACAACTCGCTGGTGCGGCCGGCGATTTACGGGTTCGGGCCGGGTGGGGAGGGGCGTGTCGCCTTCGCGGTGGTGCGGGAGGCGCAGACGGTCGAGGAGGTCGTGGCGGAGTCCGGAGGGGCGCAGGTCGATGCGCTGGTGGGCGGCCGGGCGCCGTGGGGACTTCCGTAGCACCCGGCTGCGGCTGGTGGTGGCTGGTCGCGCCCGCGCGGCGGAGCCGCACATCGGCACAGCCCCGCGCCCCTCTGCGCGCGAGCAAACCCCGCTTACACGAGCGCCGGTGTTTTCCTTCGCGCCCCGCCCGGGTCCGCGTCGCCCGCCGCGATGCCCGTGCTGCGGTACGCCTTGACCCGCTTGCCCGCGGGGCTGCCCGCGCCCCCGCGCAGCCAGTCCACCCGCACCCACAGCAACACCTCGTCCGCGCGCTCGCGGCGGCCGAGCCACGCGGCCTTCAGCCACAGGCCCGCGCCGCAGCCGGCCAGGAGCAGACCGGCCGCGGCGGGTACGGCGAAGGCGCTGCCCAGGGCGGCGAGGAAGGCGAGGACGAGCCACCAGCGGTGGTGGCGGCGCCAGTTGCGTGACGTGACCCCGCGGTCCTGGAGGACGTCGTGCTTGCCGGCGCGGGCCGCTGAGGCGGCGAGGGCGACGTAACGCTTGCGGCGTCCGTAGGCCACCGCGGCCGTCGCCAGGACGAACAGTGCCGCCCCGGTCAGGACACCGATGCGGCGGCCCGTCAGTCCCGGGGGCAGCAGGCCGATGCCCGCCGCGACCACACCCAGCCACCACAGCGGGGCCGCCCCCGCCCGTACGACGACGGCCACCCGGGCCAGTCCCTGTCCTCCGCGCGTCACGTTCATCCTCCGTCCGGTCTGCGAAGCGCCTGAAGGGTGTTACAGGAGAAACACGTTAGCGACACAACGTGAGACGAGTCTGAGAATGCGGTGCCCGTGCGGTCAGTCGACGAACAGTCCCCGGGCCGCCGCCTTCACGTCGAACTCCTCCAGGCGGGACTGGGCCTCCGGCAGGTCGTCGCACATCGCCTCCAGCAGCACCCGGCCGAGCAGCATCGGGGCGCAGGCCGTGTCGAAGGCGAGGCCGGTGCCGACGGCGGCGGGGAGCAGCAGGTCGGACACCTTGGCCACCGGCGCGAAGGCGGAGTCGGCGACCGTGACGACGGTCAGCCCGGCCTGTCTGGCGTAGTCGAGGGTGCCGACGACCTCGCGGGGGTGCCGGGGCAGCGCGAAGCACAGCAGTGCGGTCGCGCCGGCCCGGACGGCGGCGTCGATGCGGTCGTGGAGCATCGTGCCGCCCTCGTTGAGGAGCCGTACGTCGGGGTGGACCTTGGCGGCGAAGTAGGCGAAACCGTGCGCCTGGGCGGCTGCCGCCCGCAGTCCGAGGACGGGGAGCGGTCGGGAGGCCGCGAGGAGGCGCCCCGCCCGCTGCACGGGGCGGGGGTCGGCCAGGGCCTCCGCCAGGTGCCGCAGGTTCTCGATCTCGGCCTCGACGGCCTGCTGATACTCGTTGCAGGACCCGGCGTCCGCAGCGGGTTCGGCGGGGGCGACCTCGCGCAGGTGGCGGCGCAGGGCCGGATAGCCGTCGAAGCCGAGGGCGACGGCGAAGCGGGTCACGGACGGCTGGCTGACCCCGGCCAGTTCGGCGAGCTCCACGCTCGACAGGAACGGCACGTCGGCGGCTCGCCGCACCATGCTGTGCGCGATGCGCCGCTGGGTCGGCGTCAGGCGGTGGCCCTCGAAGAGCGCCTGCAACCGCGCGGCAGGGCTGTCGGTCACGCTCATGACGTGCTCCCCCTCGCCTATTCAGTAGCTGAGGATTCTGCATGAGCATATGCAGACCGGCAAGCGGAGGAGAGCTTCGGTCCCGGGGCGGCGACCTCGGCCGGCGATGTGAACGGTGACGTCCCGTTGCCTCACACCTGAGAGAGGGACAGCGCGCCCGTCCCGCAATCGGTCCGGCGGCGGTTTCCGTGACGCCGATGAGCGGAGCTTCTCCCCCGAGTGACGGCCCGGACCGTGGTCACCGATCCCGTGGCCGGATGCAGGACCACGAGGAAAAAACTCCTCGCCCTGCCCGCGCGATCGTGGTGTTCGCCGCGTCCCTGGCCATCTCCGTCTGGGACAGGGCCCGGCCGGGAGGCGACCGGCGCCGGGCCCACGCGGCAGCGGGCAGCCGCCGTCGCCCACCGGGCATGTCACCGGGCGCGGCGCCGACGGCCCACATCGGCATGGGCGGCACGATGTGCGCCGTGCTCGTCATGATGGCTGCCCGACCACCCGTCGGGGATCAGTGGCCGTCGCTCGACGTAACGGCCAGGCGCTTCTTGAACGTCCTGCCGCCGTCCTTCGACTCGAACACCCCGGTCCGGGTGGCGGCGAGGACATGGTCTGCGCCGACGGCGGTGAGCGCCTGCGGCCGGCCGCCCGGCACGGTGGAGACGTTCTTCCACGTCGTGCCGCCGTCCGTGCTGCGGTTGAGGCCGCCGGAGGTGTCGATGCCGTAGAGGCCGTCCTTCGCGGCCCAGGAGAGGAAGGCCATCACCGGCCCTCTCCCCGGGCCGAAGGTCTGTCCGCCGTCGCTGCTGCGGGCGACACCGTCGGCGGTGGTGGCGAGGACGACGCCGGGGTCACCGGGGCTGACTGCTATGTCCAGTGCTTCCAGCCGGGCCCCGTCCTTCCAGGAGACTCCGTCCTTGGTCGTGCGCACCAGGCCGTTGGTGGAGTCGTAGCCGTAGACGGTGCCGTGGGCGGATTCCAGGGCGTGGAAGTCGGACTCGCCTGACAACGACAGCGACTTCCAGGTCTCGCCCGCGTCGGTGCTCTTGATGAGCCCCTTGTCGCCGCCGGAAGTCGGGTGCCCGCTGGCGTAGAACGTCTTGTCGTCGGCCACGGTGAAGCCCATGAAGTCGTCCCTGCTGTCGCCTACCGGCTCCGGCTCCCCCTTGGGGCCGGGGGTGTAGATGCCTTCGTGGGTGGCGACGTAGAGGCGCTGGTCGCCGGGGTTCAGACCGAGGCCGTGGATGTGACTGACGGTCGTCCCGGAGGCGGTGTGCGAGCCGGTCGGGCCTTTGCTGTCTCCGCTGTCGGAGCATGAGGCCAGGGTGAGGGTGAGAGCCAGGGCGGTGGCTGTCGCGGCGGCAGGGCGCTTGTTCATGATTCCTCGGGGGCGTACTGGTGCAAAGGGAACGGCGACCGCCGGTCACGGTCACGCCGGCACGGGGAGGTGACCGCCCGGGCTCCTCGGGTGCGCCTCGGAGCCCTGGGCGGTCAGCGGGTGATGCGGATCAGAGCCGGTCGAGGATCTTCTCGAACTTCTCGACCTCGGCGGACTGGGTCTTCACGACCTCGGCGGCGAGCTTCTTGGCCGTGGCGTTACGGCCCTTCTTCTGCTCGTCCTCCGCCATGGTGATCGCGCCCTTGTGGTGCTCGATCATCAACTCCGCGAACATCCGGTCGAACTCGGCGCCCTTGGCGGCCCCGAGCTTCTTCATGTCCTCGTCGGACATCATTCCGGACATCCCGGACCCGTGGTCCATGCCGCCGGACCCGTGGTCCATGCCGGGCATGCTCTCCTCGGCGGACTCCGGCTTGCCCCAGGCCTTCAGCCAGGACTTCATGGTCTGGATCTCGGGGTCCTGGGCCTTCTCGATCTGCGCGGCCAGGGTCTTGATCTCCGCATCCGAGGCCCGGCCGTCCGCGAGCTCGGACATCTCCAGGGCCTGCTCGTGGTGCGGGATCATCATCTGCGCGAACATGACGTCCGCGTCGTTGAACGCGCCGGGCGCCGGGCTCTCCCCCGTGGCCTGGGTCGGCGAGGCGGAGGCGGAGGCGGAGCTGCCGCTCCCGTGGTCCATGCCCTCCATGTCGTTCCCGCCGCAGGCGGCGAGCAGCAGCCCGCCCACGGTGATCGCGCCCACCACCGCGAGACGGCGGCTCAGGCGACGGTTGAGGGTGTGCTTGTAGGCAGTCATGTGCGAGATACCTCTTGTCGTCAGTTCTGTCTGTGCGGAGTACGCGTCTGCGCGGGCAGCACTGAATGAGCCGCGCGACGGTTCGGCCTATATCCGCAGAACTGACAACTGGGAGAGGAGCGGTCTCGGAGGTGGAGTGCTGGGGCGCGCCAAGGCCATCGATCGGGCGAGAAGGGCGGTCAGCCGCTCTTGCCGGCGGACCACCAGCGCGTGCAGGAACAGCCCGAGCAGCCACACGGTGAGAACCGCCAAGCACACGGACATCGGGTCCATGCCGCCCGGGAGCTCGTGTACCGGCGACTTGGTGGCCGACGCCGCGGTCCCGTGCTCGGCCGTCGCCTCGGGCTCGGCCAGGGGCGCGGCGTTCTGGACCATGCTGTCGTGTCGCGCGCCTTCGGCACTGGCGACAGCGCCAGCCATGCCATGCCCGTGCGACTCCTCCGGGTGGCCCATCGTGTGCATGGCGAACACGCCCAGCGTGAGCACGGCGACCAACAGGAGGTACCCGAAGGCCCCGCCTGCCCGCAGCCGCCCACTCATGGTCACTCGCCCTCCGTACTCGAACTACCGGGATACTACTAAGTTAGTTGGGACAGAACCGGCCGCCACTCGGATTCGGACGAGTCCAGGCCCTCGTACGCCTCTTGTCGCCCTGCCGGGCATCCTCGCCGGTGTTCCTCCCCGCCCCTGCACGGCGTCGCGTGCGCGCACGACCCGGACGGGCAGGAAGCGGCAGTCCGAGAAGCAGCCGGGGCACGGCAGGGGCGGGCCACCGTGCGGTGCCCCGCCCCTGGTCCTGCGGGCCGGTGGGTCAGACGCTCGCGGGCTGCGGCTCGGAAGCGGGCTGCGCCGCCAGTCGGCCGGTGCGGTGCAGCGCGTACAGGGCGGCAGCGCACGCCAGGCCGATCACGATCAGCGCGATCCACGGCAGCGCGGGCATCCCGGCCGCCCGCGCGGCGTCGAGAGCGGCGCCCGTGCCCAGGTTCCCGACGGTGATGCCGACGCCGCAGATCGTGTTGTACAGGCCGTAGTGGGTGGCGACGAGGCGGTCACCGGAGAGGCGGACGATGGTGTCCATCTCGAACGGGTAGGCGATCATCGTGCCGATGGCCAGCAGCAGCGCGGCGAGCGTCGGTGGAACCGCCACGAGCAGCCACAGCCCGATCCGGGACTCCGGTACGGGCACGGCGGTGGCCAGCAGCAGGGGCACGAATGCCAGGCCCATCGCCGCCAGCCCGCGCACGAGCGCCTGCCCGGGCTCGTACCGCGCCTTGCACCACGCCGTCACCCGCGTCTGACCGAGGATCGTGGTCAGCCCGGAGACGGCGAAGAGCATCGCCACCGCCGCCGTGCCGAACTCCCCGTCGCCGCCGAGCCGGCGCACCTCCAGCGGCAGCGCCAGGTAGACCTGGAAGGACAGGACGTACGAACCGATCATGGCGATGGAGAAGAGCAGGAACGGCCGGTTGGCGAGAATGCCGCGCCACTGGGCGAGTACGCCCTGACCGCCGTCGCCGTCCTGCCGCTTGGCGTCCTCGGGCCTGCGGGCGGGCAGCGCGTGGATCTGTACGACGCTCAGCAGCGCGAAGATCGCGGCGGACACCAGGCAGGTGACGCGGAAGTCCACACCGGTCAGCACCATGCCCGCCAGCGGGCCCAGCAGGATGCCTGCCTGGTAGAACACGTTGAACAACGCGAACGCCTCGACCCTGCGCTCGCCCGCGTCGGCCGCGAGGTACGCCCGTACGGCCGGGTTGAACAGCGCACCGGCCAGCCCGGTGGCCGCGGAGGCGGCGAGCAGGGCGGGCAGGGAATCGACCAGTCCGAGCGTCGCGAAGCCGAGGGTGCGCAGCACGCACCCGGCGACGATCATCGGCTTGTAGCCGAGCCGGTCGGCGAGCGTGCCGCCGACCAGGAACATGCCCTGCTGGCTGAAGTTCCGTACGCCGAGGACGAGTCCGACGATCCAGCCGGCCAGTCCGAGGGTGCCGGAGAGGTGGGCGGCCAGGTAGGGCATCAGCATGTAGAAGCCGAGGTTGATGGTGAACTGGTTGACCATCAACAGCTGGACGCTGCGTTCGTACGACCGAACCTGGGTGAGCAGCCCCTTCACCGGTCCTCCTTCGCAGCGTCGGACTCGCCGCCGGGCACGTCCTCGGCGCGGTCTTGCTCCGCGCTGCGCAGGGTGAGGGGGTCGACCACGGTGGTGCACCGGGTCCAGCGGGTGACCTCCTTCTCGTCCAGGCGGCCGATCAGCCCCGGTTCGGGCACCGGTGGGGAGTCCAGCAGACCGTGGGCGGCGCAGTAGTCGTCGTCGTAGACCGTTCCCAGGTAACGCTGCGGGCCGTCGGGGAAGATCGCGACGATCCGTGCGTCCGCGGGCATCGTCCGGGCGAGCCAGCCGGCCACCAGCGCGACCGCGCCGACACTCCACCCGCCGGTGGCGTAGTGGGAGGCGGCCAGTTGGCGGCACGTCCACACGGCCTCGTGCGGGGCGACCCAGTGCACCTCGCTGAAGTTCTCGTAGGCGACGTTGCGGGGGTGGATGCTGGAGCCGAGTCCGCGCATCAGCCGGGGCCGCGCGGGCTGGCCGAAGATCGTCGAACCGGTCGTGTCCACGCCGACGACGGTCAGCTCCGGGTAGAGCTGGCGCAGGACCCGGGAAACGCCGGCCGAGTGGCCACCGGTGCCGACGCTGCACACCAGTACGTCGATGTGGCCCAGCTCGGCGGCGAGTTCAAGAGCCAGTGGGGTGTAGGCAGCGACGTTGTCGGGGTTGCTGTACTGGTCCGGGCACCAGGAGCCGGGGTGCTGTTCCAGCAGCCGCTGGACGCGCTCGCGGCGGGCCTGCTGCCAGCCGCCCGTGGGGTGCGGCTCGGAGACGACGTTGACCTGGGCGCCGTACGCGGTCAGCAGCCGGGTCATGGACAACTCCAGCCCCGGGTCGGTGACCAGGGTGACCGGGTGGCCGTACACCATCGCGGCCAGAGCCAGTCCCAGGCCCAGGGTGCCGCTGGTGGACTCGATGATCCGTCCGCCGGGCCGCAGTTCGCCACGGGCCCGGGCCCGCTCCACCATGTGCAGCCCCGGACGGTCCTTGATGCCGCCGGGGTTGAACCCTTCGAGCTTCGCCCAGAAGCCGCGTCCGGCCGGGGCCAGCGGCTCCGACACCCGCAGCAGCGGGGTGTTGCCCACCAGCCCGGACAGGGCGGACCGGCCCGAGGGGATCGCGGCCTTGGTCAATGACTGCATGTCTGTGTGTTCACTCTCGCTCGATGAATGCCGGTGCGGTTCATCTCGCGCCCCATGGCGAAGCGGCAGACACGGACTGGGTCTGCGCACACGCCCTGGGCACGCGGCAGCCGAAGGTCGGTCGGCTGCGAACGAGTGGTCTAGATCCGCCACCGAGACGTGACGACGAGCTCCACGCGACCGGTGCGTGCGCTGCGACGTCTGCGGTGGGCATGCCGTACGAGGGGTCTCCCCCTCGCCGATGACACGGCGACGAGTACGACGACGGCCGGCGCGCCGAGGGGAAGCCCGTCGACCGGCTGGGCCGCGCTCCGGACGATCACGTCGGCCGCACAGTCCGCAGCCCCGTTGGGGACGTGGGGACCGTGGGGTCCATGCGGGTCCTCGCCTGCGGTCATCGCCGAGAACCCGGCAGGCACGGACACCGGCTCGTGCGTCTCCTGAGGCACGCCATGCACGACGGCGCACAGCACGAGTGCCATCACGAGGGCGCCGCGGATCGCCGAAACGAGTCGGCGCCACGGGGGAGAGCCGCATGGGGCCCATGGGGCGTGCGTGAGCGGTCGGAAATGTGTCGGCACAGGTCCTCCGCGCTGCTGCCACGTCTCCGGCAGAGACGGAGTGAGGCGCAGACATGAGTGGGGGCAGGACGGCTTCGACGAGCCGGTCGGAGGAACTCCGTACCCCTAGACCCGCTGCACCACGGAGGCTGCTCTCAGAGCCACGGGAGACGCGCCGTCCATGGGGCCACCAGCGGCCGGACCGCGAACGGCTGAGGCCGCGTAGGAACCGGACGATTCGCGAACCGCCGCTGTGGAGCAGGGAGATACCAGGGCTGAACCCTGCTGAGGCTGCCCGGATACGCAGTGCTCGCCAGGATGCGACGGCTCATGGCCGCCACGGTGATCGTCGGTTTCCGCGGCGAACGGCGGCGCAGGCTCGACGGCTGCGTGGCGAACACCGTCGGCCGAGGGAGCGGCGTGGACCGTTGCGCTGGTGGAGAGGTGCCCCTGGGCACTCTCCACGTGCACGCCATGCGTGAGGAGGACACCGAACAGGAGCACGACGAAGGCCAGCACGCGCAGCAGTGGACCCGCGTCGGAGCGGGTCCTGACGCTGCGCCAGGGCGACCAAGCCGTAACCATGCCGTGATCCTAGCGGCTCGTCGGCTGTGGTCGGCCACCAGTCCCTCGCACCTCAGTGCGCGTGCCCGGCCTCTTCCTCGGCGGGCTTGGTCGGCGAGGGCTGCTCGGACTCGTCCACCGCGCCGCCCGCATGCACCGTGAAGGCTGCGGTACGGACCTTGCCCTCGTGCTGGAAGTCCAGGAACAGGCGGTAGGCGCCGGCGCTGGGTGCCGTCACCGTGAACGAGACCTCGGGGCCGGGCTTCGTCCTGCCGTCGCCGGGCTCGCCGTTGGGGTGGACGTGCAGGTAGGCGAGGTCACCGGAGCGCAGGGCGACAAGGTGGCCGTAAGCACCCAGGTAGGGCTGGAGGTTCCGGACCGGCTCGCCGTCCTTTGCCACCGTCAGCGTGAGTTCGCCGGCCTTGCCGGGGGTCAGCGCGCCTCGAAGTTTCACCTCGTAGCCGTCGACCTTCGCTGTGGTGTTGTGCTCGGGAAGCTCGCCGGGCTCGTACGGCCCGGACGCGGCGAGGTCGGCACCGAGGGTGAGCGCTTCGCCGCCCTTCGGCTTGAAGTCGGCGAAGACGCGGTAACCGCCGGCCTCGGGCAGGTTCACGGGCGTCGACCAGGTGCCGTCCGCGGCCCGGGCGGGGTGCAGGTGGCGGTAGACGGTCAGGTCACGTGAGGCGAGGATCAGGTGCAGATCCTTGCCGTGCTCGCGCTGGTACGCGGTGACCTTGCGTCCGGTCCCGTCCTGAACGATGGCGAAGCGCAGGTCGGTCTTCTCACCGGCCTCGATGCGCGGGGTCTTCAGGTCGAGCGTGTAGCCGTTCCTGGAGATCTCGAGGCCGCCTGGCGGGGCCGCTTCGTGACCGCCGCCCTTCGCCTCGTGGCGCCCGGCCGCCTCTTCCTCGTGCCCGGCGGACGCGTGGCCTGCGCCGTCACTGTGCGTACCGCTTTTCGGCTCCGGCGAGATCGGGCCGACCGCGCCACCCACGCCGTAGGCGGCGCCGAACGTCGCGGCGAGCGCGGCGGCGAAGACGGTGATCCGCAGTCCGGTGTTCATGACCCACTCCTACTCTCCGGGCCGCTCGTGCATGCGACCGACATCTCCAAGATACCCCCGGGGGGTACCAAGTCAAGTCCGGGCAGTACTTGCCATCAAATACGGGTGGGGGGTATACATGGAGCCGTTACAGATACCCCCCAGGGGTATGAATCACTAGTTGCGGAGGACCCGTGTCGAACTGCTGCACCCCTGACGGAAGCTGCCACACCACGGCGGAGACCAAGACCACCTACAAGGTCAACGGCGTCGGCAGCGCGCACTGCCAGGGCGTCGTCGCCAAGGCGGTGGGCGGCCTGGACGAGGTCACCGCGGTCGAGGTCGAGATCGGCACCGGCCTGGTCACGGTGACGACCGCGGCCGAGCCCGACGAGGCGCTCGACGCGCTGATCGCCAAGACCGTCGACGAGGCCGGCTACGACTTCGCCGGCCGCGTGGCCGCCTGACCGACCCACGAGCCGGGCGGGGGCCGCACACCCTCGCGGCCCCCGCTCTCCCTGTCCTCTTTCGCACACCTCTTCTTTCGCGCATCGCGTCCGTGAGCTCCGAGGAGCAGACATGACCACCACCACGCCCGGCGCCGCCGAGGTCGAACTCGCCATCGGCGGCATGACCTGCGCCTCGTGCGCCGCCCGGATCGAGAAGAAGCTCAACCGCCTGGACGGGGTCGAGGCCACCGTCAACTACGCCACGGAGAAGGCGAAGGTCACCTACCGCGAGGACGTGACCGTCTCGGACCTGATCGCGACGGTCGAGGCCACCGGGTACACCGCACGGGAACCCCAGCCCGAGACCGCCCGATCCGACGACTCCGCGTCCGGTGAGGGCTCCGCGCAGGAGGAGAGCGACGAGCTGCGGCCGCTGCGCCAGCGGCTGACCGCCGCCGTGGCACTCGCCGTCCCGGTGATCGCGATGGCCATGGTCCCGGCGCTGCAGTTCGAGTACTGGCAGTGGCTCTCGCTCACGCTGGCGGCGCCCGTGGTGACGTACGCCGCCTGGCCCTTCCACAAGGCCGCCTGGACCAACGCCAAGCACGGTGCCGCAACGATGGACACGCTGATCTCCGTCGGCACCTCGGCGGCGTTCCTGTGGTCCCTTTGGGCGCTGTTCTTCGGCACGGCCGGCACGCCGGGCATGACCCACCCCTTCGAGCTCACCATCGCCCGCACCGACGGCGCCGGGAACATCTACCTGGAAGCCGCGGCGGGCGTCACGGCCTTCCTCCTGGCCGGGAGGTACTTCGAGGCGCGGTCGAAGCGGAAGGCGGGGGCTGCGCTGAAGGCCCTGCTGGAGCTCGGCGCCAAGGAAGTCACGGTGGTGCGTGGCGGCCGGGAAGAGCTCATTCCTGTCGGCGAGCTGAAGGTCGGCGACCGGTTCCTGGTGCGGCCCGGTGAAAAGATCGCCACCGACGGTGTGGTCGTCGAGGGGTCGTCCGCCGTGGACGCCTCCATGCTCACCGGCGAGTCGGTGCCGGTCGAGGTCGGCACCGGGGACGCCGTCACCGGTGCCACGCTGAACGCCGGCGGCCGCCTGGTCGTCGAGGCCACCCGCATCGGTGCCGACACCCAGCTCGCCCGCATGGCCAAGCTGGTGGAGGACGCGCAGAACGGCAAGGCCGCCGCCCAGCGGCTCGCCGACAAGATCTCTGCGGTTTTCGTCCCGGTCGTGATCGCCCTCGCGCTCGGCACCCTGGGTTTCTGGCTCGGCAACGGCGCGGGCTTGACCGCCGCCTTCACCGCCGCGGTCGCCGTACTGATCATCGCCTGCCCGTGCGCCCTGGGCCTGGCGACGCCGACCGCCCTCATGGTCGGCACCGGGCGCGGCGCCCAGCTCGGCATCCTCATCAAGGGACCCGAAATCCTGGAGACGACGCGCAAGGTCGACACCATCGTCCTGGACAAGACCGGCACCGTCACCACCGGAAAGATGAGCCTGCTCGCCGTGCACACCGCTGACGGCACCGACGAGGACGACGTCCTGCGCCTCGCCGGCGCCCTGGAGCACTCCTCCGAGCACCCCATCGCCCAGGCAGTCGCCTCCGGCGCCGCCGCCCGCGTCGGCACGCTCCCCACTCCGGAGGACTTCGCCAACATCGCCGGCCTCGGCGTCCAGGGCGTCGTCGAAGGCCACGCCGTCCTGGTCGGACGCGAGAAGCTGCTCACCGAATGGGCCATGTCCCTGCCGGAGGAGTTGCGACGCGCCAAGGCCGAGGCCGAGGCGGCCGGGCGTACCGCCATCGCGGTCGCCTGGGACGGCGAGGCCCGCGCGGTCCTGGAGGTCGCCGATGCCATCAAGGAGACCAGCCCGGAGGCCATCAAGCGCCTGCGCGCCCTGGGCCTGACGCCCATCCTGCTGACCGGTGACAACAAGGCGGTCGCCGAAGCGGTCGCCGCGGAGGTGGGCATCGCGCCCGAGCACGTGATCGCCGAGGTCATGCCGCAGGACAAGGTCGACGCCGTCAAGGGCCTGCAGAGCGAGGGCCGCTCGGTCGCGATGGTCGGCGACGGTGTCAACGACGCTGCCGCACTGGCTCAGGCCGACCTGGGCCTGGCGATGGGAACGGGTACGGACGCCGCGATCGAGGCGGGAGACCTGACGCTCGTGCGGGGCGACCTGAGGGTCGCGGCGGACGCCATCCGCCTGTCCCGCAAGACGCTGGGCACCATCAAGTCCAACCTCTTCTGGGCCTTCGCGTACAACGTCGCCGCACTGCCACTCGCCGCCGCCGGCCTGCTCAACCCGATGATCGCCGGAGCGGCCATGGCCTTCTCCTCGGTCTTCGTGGTCGGCAACAGCCTGCGACTGCGCGGCTTCCAGCCGGCCGACCGCTGAAGCGGCCCACCAGGATGGGAAGGAGGCCGCAGCCGGAGAGCAGACCCACCGGGACGTCATCCTCCGACGGCTCCGCCGGATCGAGGGCCAGGTGAGGGGCTTGCAACGCATGGTCGAGGAGGAGACCTACTGCATCGACGTCCTGACCCAGGTCGCCGCCACCAACGCCGCGCTCCAGCCCTGCGCGCTGGCCCTGCTGGACGAGCGCCTCAACTGCTGCGTCACGGAGGCCATCGTGGAGGGCGGCGAGCAGGCCAGAACCAAGGTCAACGAGGCGTCCAAGACGATCGCCCGGCTCGTACGGGCGTGACCCCCAGGTTTCCGGGCCCGGGCGGTTCAACCGCCCGGGCCCGGAGCTGCTCAAACTCCTTTGCCCGCGGGGCAGTCGGCGCTCAGCCGGAGGCTGAGGCGCAGACACAGACCGAGCATCTGGCGCAACAGCGCCAACCCGGCTCCGCCCAGGTCGCCTCCGCAGACCTTCGCGCACGGGCTTTTCGGGGCTCCGGCGGCGTTTTCCCTGCTGAGTGAGAACATGAATGCAACATACCCCCCACCCGTATGCGTGACGGCTGTGTGACCATCCTGCGGAGGCGAGAGGTGCCATACGATGTGAGGCGCCTCGGTGACGGGGAAGAAGAGGGGGACGGGTGCGACGGCTGGGTGACCTCGAAGCCGAAATCATGGACCGGCTCTGGCGCTGGAGCCGGCCTGCCACGGTCCGGGAGATCGTCAACGACATCAATCACATGCGTCCCGTCGCTTACACGACGGTGCTGACGGTCGCGGACATCCTCCACCGAAAGGGCCTGCTCCGCCGCGAGAAGGCCGGGCGCGCCTGGCTTTATGAACCCGAGCGCAGCCGTGAGGAATACACCGCCGCCCTCATGGAGGACGCGCTCGGCATCACCGAGGACCGCCAGGCCGCGCTGCAGCGATTTGTGGAGCACATGTCTCCGGAGGACGTATCCGCGCTGTCTGCCGCACTGCGCGCGATGGGCCGCATTCCTGACAGCGCCGAGGAGCCGGGAGCGCCCTCGTGACCGAACTCCTCGGTTACTCAGGCGGGTTACTCGTTCCCGGCCATCATGTACTGCCGCCTCTGGCCATCGCCCTGGTGGTCGGGGTGCTGCTGCCGAGGGCACTTGCCCACAGCCACTGGGCGCACCGAACACCCCGGCTGGCTCTCATGGTGTGGATCCTGCTCTGGCTGTCCCTCATCGCCTCCGTGTCCCTGACGGCCCTGCAGCTACTGCTTCCGACAGCAGGCAGCCACCACTTGTCCCGCTTCCCCGAGGCCTGCATCGTCTCCGGCGGCGCGCAGTGCGGGCCTCTCCTTCCGAACGGCCTGGCGGGCGTGGAAACCCGCGTATGGGTGGCCCTTTTCGCGGCGGCCTCCGTGCCCGCGGTTTTCGCTGTCGCCCTCGTACTTGAACTCCTGAGCGCGAGGCGTCTGCGGGTACGTCACGCCGAACTGCTGCGCCTCGTCGGCAGCAGGCGACCGGAGTTGGGCGCCACAGTGCTGGAGCATGAGACCCCGGCCGTGTACTGCCTGCCGGGTCGCGCACCTCAAGTCGTGGTCAGTTCGGGGGCGCTTCAGGTCCTGACCGGACAGCAGGTGACAGCGGTGCTGGAACACGAGCGGGCGCACATCGCCGGCCGCCACCATCTGCTGGTGGCCGCAGCCGTGGCCTTCGGTGCCATTTTCCGTGGACTGCCCTTGGCCCGGCTCGCTCGCACCGAGGTACCGCTGTTGCTTGAGATGGCAGCCGACGACCGGGCGCTGCGCCGGTGTTCGCGGGACGCGCTCGCCACTGCCCTGTACGCGGTGGCATCCGGTCAGGCGCCCCATACGGCCTTCGCGGCGGGCGGACCGTCGGCTGTGGTGCGCATGCGCCGCATCCTCACACCGCACACCGCCTGCGCTCCGACACCGCGGACAGTGTTTGTGGCACTTACCGCGGCCGCAGCCCTGACTCCGCTTGTCCTGGCTTGCTGTTCCGTTCCGGGTATCACGATTAACTAATCGAATACGCAGATACACTTTCCCGGCGTCCGGGGCGCCCGGCTCGCCCACCTAATTCACCGCTATTCGTTGGGCGCGGAGGGTCGTAAGACGGATGGCCGGCAGCCAGGCAGTACACGGCGGTGACCTGCTCCTGCTCCGCGAGACGGCCGGCCAGCAGGTGTGCGCCCGCGCAGTGCTGCCGCATCCGCAGCGGCAGCGACGGCAGCCCGCGCAGGGTCAGCCAGGCCACGAACGGGTCGGCGCGCGCTCCGAGTTCGACGGTGCGCGGCCACACCCGGTCGCGCAGCTCCACGTCGGCGAAGACGGCGGCCCCGTCCCGTACGTCGGAGTGACCCGCCAGGTATTTCGTCGCCGAGTGCACGACCCCGTCGGCGCCGTGTTCTATGGGGCGGCACAGCACTGCCAGGCGCGCATGCGGTGAACCGCTGACCATGTCGGTCCGATCCTCCTGCGGGTTCCGAACTGATGAGCCCGCCGCCCGCGGCGAAGGCGCACGGGTCGTGTGGGAGCCCTCGACGGGAGCGCCGTAGGCGCCCCTCGTTTCTCCGATGCGTCGAACTGGTCGGTGCGCAGGGCGACCCGGCTCGTGGTCTCGACCTCCGCTCCTCCATGGGCGGAGGTCCTGTTGCCGAGAGCCCCGGACTACCGGGAACCAAGTTGTTCAGCCTGACCCCGGGGGTAGCTGAAAAACGCGTCCGACCTCGAGGATCGTCCCCTCGGTGACATTCGGTAAGCCCACTTGCTCAGGTTCTGGTCCCATGCGCGGTCACACCCTGACTCCGTTGCTGCTCCCACTCCTCGGTCCCCCTGCACCTGAGTAGTCGCGCAGCACGGAGCGGCCGTGAGCGCGGCCCGGTCCGCCGTGGACACAGCCGTTCCCCGGTGCAAGCCGCAACCGGACACCGCCGCCCGCCCACTGGGCACCGGTGGCCACCGAGCGCCCGGGCACAACGCTGTCCAGCTCCACCCGACATGGAATCCGACCACACATCCGACGACAAGGAGAAACGAGACGTGATACGTATCCCGCGCATGATGGCCGCCGTGACGGCGGCCTTCGCGATGGCGTGGGGATGGCCGGGCACGGTGCAGGCCGCACCCGGCCCGGAGCCCCAGAGACCGTCCGCCGACGCCTCACCGCACCTCCCCGACGGCTGGAGGATCATCGGCTCGGCCGGGACGGAGAAGCTGGAGTGGCGCTCACCCGGCCGGGTACCGATGGGCGGTGCCCGGATCGAGTTCCGCAGTGGGGGCCGGTTGCTGGGGCATCCCGCGGCTGCCGCGGACGGGCGCACCTTCCGGCTTCCGCTGGACGGGGTACGTCTCGGGCCGGCGCGGGATCTGCGGGTCGAGGCCGCGGGACGGCGGCTGGACGCGCAGGGAACGGACGCCGGGCGCGGACGCGACCTCGAAGGCCCTTCGGCCGCGTCGCCTCTGACGGGCACCCTGCCCGCGAACCCTGTGCACAAGATCGATCCCGGTGTCGCCGGCACATTCCGCACCGTCCAGGGCGAGTACTCCCTGGCGTCGGTGCGCCTGCCGGGACTGGACGACCGGGTGGAGATGAAGGCCGTGGTCGTGGCGCCGTCCGGTGCCGCGGGCCGCCGGCCGTTGGCTCTGTTCCTGCACGGTCGCCATGACACCTGCTTCGACGCGGAAGGAACGCGGACCGCGGACTGGCCGTGCGGCACCGGCCAGAAGCAGGTGCCGAGTTACCGCGGTCACCTGCACGACCAGAAGCTGCTGGCTTCCCAGGGCTATGTGACGGTGTCGGTCTCGGCCAACGGCATCAACGCCCAGGACGCGATGAGGGCGGACGGCGGCGCGGCGTTCCGGTCGTCCCTGATACGGCTGCACCTGGGGCACTGGGCGGACTGGGCCGCCGACCCGTCCAAGGCACCGGCGGCCGTGCGCAAGGCGCCCCGAGCCGACCTGGGACGTGTGCTGTTGGTGGGGCACTCGCGAGGCGGTGAGGCCGTCAACCAGGCCACCCTGGACAGCCTGTACCCGCCGCCCGCCGCGCAGGACGGCTACCGGGGCCGCGTCCGCTGGACGATACGCGGCACCGTCCTGGTAGCCCCCTCCGCCCTGGCCCAGAACCCCGTCCCCGATGTGCCGTCCATGACGATCCTGGCGGGCTGCGACGGCGACATGCCCAATCTGCAGGGCGAGACGTACGTCGACGGCACGCGTGGTGTCAGCCGCGGCACGGCCCTGCACAGCGCGGTCTACATGGTGGGCGCGAACCACAACTACTTCAACACCGAGTGGACTCCCGGCCAGGCCGCGGCCCCCGCCGAGGACGACGTCACCTACTCCGGCGACCACGACGACCGGTTGTGCTCGCAGGACGCCAAGACCCGTCTGACCGCCAAGCAGCAGCAGAAGGCGGGATCCACCTACATCGCCGCCGCGGCCCGGCTGTTCATCGCCCGGGACGATCGGGCCCGCCCGCTGATCGACGGCTCCGGCGTGCGCGCCGCCTCCGCCGGGACCGCCCGGATCTTCACGCACGCCGTCGGCGCCGGGCGCAGCGGAGCCTTCCTGCCGGAGCCCTCCGCCACGGTCGGCGGCGGCAGACTGTGCGCCCAGGTGGACACGGATCCGGCCGCCTCCTGCCTGCCGTCCCGCCTCCAACAGGCCTCGCCGCACTTCGCCCTCTGGGAGACGCAGAAGGAGCCCGGCCGCCACGCGCTGGCCATGCGCTGGACCAAGTCCGGCGCCGCCACCCGGCTCAGCCCCGCTCACCCGGTCTCCCTGTTGGGCGCCAAGGCGCTGACCCTGCGGGTGATCGTGCCGCCCAACACCACCGGCACCCGGCTGGACGTGTCGCTCACCGACGCGTCCGGCAAGCGGGCCGCTCTCGGCCGCGTCCGCGTCGACGGCCTGCCCGGCACCAGCCGGACGTCCTCGTACTGGGCGCGCGAAGTCCGCGTACCGCTGTCCGCCGCGGCCAGGGCCGGACTCGACCTGGCACGCGTCAAGACCCTCCGCCTCACCCCCCGCTCCTCGTCCGGACAGGCGTGGCTGATGGACGCCTGGGGCTGGCGCCCCGGCACTCCTGCGGTCAAGCCGGCTCAGCTCGCCCGCGTGGACGTCGGCCGTACGACCGTCAAGGAGGGCGGCCCCGGCACGCGCACCTATCAGGTGCCGGTGACGGTCTCCGGCAAGGGCAGCGGCCAGGTCCGGGTGTTCGTGGACGAGCCGGGACACAAGTACCCGGTCGTGCACACGGTGACGGTCCGCCCGGGCGCCCCCGTCAACGTACGGATGACGGTGAAGGGCGACGACCGCTACGAGGACGGGGTCGACCGGCCGGTGTTCGTCAAGTCGGTCCACGGCGCGGTGGTCGGCTCCCATCGCGGCAAGATCATCGTGGAGAACGACGACCCCAGGCCCACCATGCGGGTGACACCGGTCGCCGACCGCGTCACCGAGGGCAGGCAACTGGTCTGGCGGATCAGCCTGTCCGCGGCAGCCGACGAAACCCTGTACGGAGATCTGTGGATCCAGCCCGTCCGCCGTGGCGCCGAGCTGTCCACCAAGGATGTCTCCCCCGCGTGGCTGAAGGAGAACTTCGACGTCTCACCCAGTCCGCAGCGGGCGCTGTCGCGGATGCCGGACGAACCTCGTCTGTCGTTCGAGGTTCCCGCGGGCAGCCGGAGCGTCGACGTGAAGGTGCCCACCATCGCCGACCAGGTGACCGAGCCGGTCGAGTCCCTTCTGTTGCGGCTGAGCACGGCCGACGGCGACAAGGAGGTCAAGGGGCCGGAGGTCACCGGCACGGTACGGGACGCGACATGACGCGGCCCAACGGCTCGCCGGCGTCGTACGGCTGACCCCGGGCGCCGGCCCGAGTCCTCCTCCGCCGTACGACAACTACTCACCGACGAGGTCGATTTCAGCGGCAGCCCTCGGCCTCACGCCCGGCAGCCCCAGCCCGGACAGGGGGGCTAACCCCAGTGCGGCCGGGGCCCCGGCTTTCTACCGTGAGTGGCATGACCGGAATGGACGCGCGGGACACCGACCTGAAGAAGGAACTCGACGCCACCCTGCACGCGCGCAGGGAGCTGGGCGAGGAGTACGAGTCCGCGCTGGTCGACTCGTTCCTGGACAAGGTCGACCAGCGGATCGACGGCGCGGTGGAGCGCCGGGTGCGCCGGCAGCTCGCCGAGCAGCAGATGCAGACGGCCCGGGACTCCCGGTCGCCGGGGGCCACGGACTCCTGGGGCGAGCGCTTCGGCTTCGGGATCGTCTCCCTCGTCCTCGCGGTGCCGCTGTCCGCGATCGGCGGGGGCGTGGGCCATCTGCCCGGCCTGCTCGCCGCCTGGGCGGGCATCGTCGGCGTCAACGTCGTGCAGGCCGCCCGCACCAACCCGGGCCTGTTCGGCGGCCGCCGCAAGTCCTCCCAGAACGGCGGCTGGGAGGACTGAGCGGGCGCACGCCGTTCAGACCTGGCGTGTCGGCAGCGCGACGATCTGCCGCAGGTTGACCCGGCGCGGGCGGCTGGTCGCGTAGGCCACCAGGTCGGCGAGCTCCTCGGCGGACAGCGCGCCCACCTCGTCCACTATGCCCTCCACCTGCCGGGCCAGTTCCGCGTCTTCGATGTGCGTGCGCAGCTCGCTCTCGACGACCCCGGGCTCGATGTTGGTGACCCGGACGTCCCGCGGCCCGAACTCGGAGCGCAGGGCCTGCGACAGATAGGTGACCGCGGCCTTGGTCGCGCCGTACACCGCGTAGTTCGGGAAGCTGGCGTGCGCGGCGATGGACGAGATGTTCACGACGTCGGCCGTACGGCCGTCCGCGGCCGCGCCCACCAGGTCGCCGGTGAAGGCGCCGGTGATCCGCAGTACTCCGGCGACGTTGGTGTCGAGCATCCGCTGCCACTCGTCGGCGCGCCGGGCGTCGACGGGGTGCGGCAGCATGACGCCGGCGGAGTTGACGACCAGGTCGACGCGCCCGTACTCCGCGTGGATCCGGTCGGCGGCCTCGGCCACGGACGCCTCGTCGGTGACGTCCGCGCCGACGGCTAGGGCCTGCCCGCCGTCGGCGCGGATCTTCCCGGCGATCGCCGTCAGCCGTTCCTCACGCCGGGCGAGGAGCGCCACCCGTGCGCCCTGGGAGGCCAGCAGCACGGCGACGGCCTCGCCGATGCCGCTCGCGGCTCCGGTGACGACGGCGGTGCGGCCGGCCAGGTTCTCGTACGGCATGGAGCGTCCCCTCGGTGGTGGCCGGGGCGTCTCCCCGGCCTCGTCCACCACCCTCGGCTCCCTCGGCGGCCGTACCCAGGGCTGCCCTTTTCCTGGGTCCGGCAGTACCAGGTTCGCCGGCCCCGGGCCGCCTAGGCTCGGACCCATGGACGGAGAACTGGGAGACTTCCTGCGCTCGCGCCGCGCCCGTATCCAGCCGGAAGAGGTGGGGCTGACTTCGTACGGCCGCCGCCGTGTCCCGGGCCTGCGTCGTGAGGAGGTGGCGCAGCTGGCCGGGGTGAGCGTCGACTACTACATCCGTCTTGAGCAGGGCAGGGGTCCGAGCGTCTCGGATGCCGTGCTGGACGCCGTCGCGCGAGTACTGCGGCTGGACGAGGCGGAGCACGAGTATCTGCGGGCGGTCGCCCGGCCCCGCCGACGGGCCGAGGGCGGTCCGGCCGCGGCCGGGGAACCCGATCCTCAGGAGGCCGCGTCCGCGTCCCGGGTGCGCCCGGGTGTCCAGTTGATCCTGGACGGCATGGACCGCAACCCGGCGTACGTCCTTGACCACCGCATGGACGTCCTCGCCTGGAACGCCCTCGGTGACGCCGTGGTCGGCTTCAGCGACAGGGCCCCCGGCGACCGCAACCTGCCCCGCCGGGTCTTCCTCGACCCCACCGCCCGCGACCTCTACCCGGACTGGCCGGCGATCGCCTCCCAGATGGTCGCCCACCTCCGCCTCAACGCGGGCCACCACCCCGACGACCCCGCCATGGGCAGGCTCGTCGGTGAACTCTCCCGCGCCAGCGACGACTTCCGCCGCCTGTGGGCCGACCACCTGGTCAAGCCCTGCGACCACGGGGTGAAGCAGATCCGGCACTCGGTCGCGGGCCTGCTGACCCTCCCGTTCGAGACCCTCACCATCCCGGCGGCCCCGGACCAGACGATCGTGGCGTACACGCCGCGGCCCGGCTCGGAGACGGCGGAGCGTCTGGCACTGCTGGGGAGTTGGTCCTCAGTCGCCCCCGAAGCCCCGGAACGTGCCTGAGGCGTCCGCGGCGCCGGCTCAGTGCCTGGATGCCGACGCCTGCGAAACGGGGATCGCTGACGCGGGTGGCACTCGCATCCGTGTCGGCGTCACCCGCCGCTGACAGCCCAGCGCTCAGAGCACCGGGAAAGATGTGCGCGGGGACCGCCGCACCCCCGTGAACGGGGGGCGGGACGACGGCGGTCCCCGCGTAAGACGCGGACCTGGTCAGGCCGGGCTTTCGCGTCTGTGGCGTCGGTGGAGGTCCGGGAGCCGCTCCGGAGGTCCTTGACGCCAACGGCGCCGGCCGGGGCGGGGAGCCGCTCCCGCCCTGCCGACACCCACTAATGTGCAGGACTCGTGTTAAGCGGGTGCTGCGCGAACGTGACGCCCTCGTACCACTTCCGCGAAGTCCACGAAGATCGCGGACGAACGGCAAGTGCACCCGGTTAACGGGTGGTTCACCGGCCGTTCGCCGTCAGGTCGCGGACCGGGCGAGGAAGGACAGCAGGTCCTGCCGGCTGACCACACCGGTCGGCTTGCCCTCGACGAGGACGATCGCCGCGTCCGCCTTGCCGAGGACGGCCATCAGGTCGGCGACGGGTTCGCCGGAGCCGACCTGGGGCAGCGGGCCGGACATGTGCTTCTCCAGCGGGTCGTCGAGCGAGGCGCTCTTGCTGAACAGCGCGTCCAGCAGCTCGCGTTCCACGACCGAGCCGACGACCTCGGCGGCCATCACGTCGGGGTGGCCCGCGCCCGGCTTGACGACCGGCATCTGGGAGACGCCGTACTCGCGCAGCACCTCGATGGCCTGGCCGACCGTCTCGTCCGGGTGCATGTGGACGAGGGAGGGCATGCGGTCGCCCTCCTTGTCGTTCAGGACGTCGGCGACGCGGGCGCTGGGGCCCGCGTCCTCCAGGAAGCCGTAGTCGGCCATCCACTCGTCGTTGAAGATCTTGCTGAGGTAGCCGCGGCCGCTGTCCGGCAGCAGCACCACGACGACGTCGTCCGGGCCGAGCCGCTCGGCGACCTCCAGCGCGGCGACGACCGCCATGCCGCAGGAGCCGCCGACGAGCAGGCCCTCCTCCTTGGCCAGGCGGCGGGTCATCTGGAAGGAGTCCTTGTCGGACACGGCGACGATCTCGTCCGCGACGGTCCGGTCGTAGGCGGTGGGCCAGAAGTCCTCACCGACGCCCTCGACGAGGTACGGCCGCCCGGAGCCGCCCGAGTAGACGGATCCCTCGGGGTCGGCGCCGATGACCTTCACCTTGCCGTCGCTGACCTCCTTCAGATAGCGGCCGGTCCCGGAGATCGTGCCGCCGGTGCCCACGCCCGCCACGAAGTGAGTGATCCTCCCCTCCGTCTGCTCCCACAGCTCGGGGCCGGTGGAGTGGTAGTGCGAGAGGGGGTTGTTCGGGTTGGAGTACTGGTCGGGCTTCCAGGCCCCGGGCGTCTCACGGACCAGCCGGTCGGAGACGTTGTAGTAGGAGTCCGGGTGCTCGGGGTCCACGGCGGTCGGGCAGACGACGACCTCGGCGCCGTACGCGCGCAGCACGTTGATCTTGTCGGTGCTCACCTTGTCGGGGCACACGAAGATGCACTTGTACCCCTTCTGCTGCGCCACGATGGCCAGACCCACACCGGTGTTCCCGCTGGTCGGCTCGACGATCGTGCCGCCCGGCTTGAGCGCGCCGCTCTCCTCGGCCGCCTCGATCATGCGCAGGGCGATGCGGTCCTTCACGGAGCCGCCGGGGTTGAAGTACTCCACCTTGGCCAGGACGGTCGCCCTGATGCCCTTGGTCACGCTGTTGAGCCTCACCAGCGGGGTGTTGCCGACGAGGCTGATCATCGAGTCGTGGAACTGCACCGTTGTCTCCGGTTTGCCGCAGAAGTGGTCGTAGTTGGTGCCGCCAGCCTATGGCCTGCCGGTCATCCGTGACGGTCGTTCACTCGCTGTTGAGATTGGGCGACGGTCTGTACGGGGCAAGCACTGGTTGTACGGGTTCGAGGAGGTGGCGGCGACGCATGACGAGCATGTCGAGGGCGCGGGTGGCCCGGCGGATCGCGGCGGGCGCGGCGTACGGCGGTGGCGGGATCGGGCTGGCCGGGGCGGCCGCCGTGGGGCTGGTACTGGCGGAGGTGCAGCTGGCGCGGCGCCGGGTGGGCAACGGCAGGTCGCCCCATGTGCCGAACGCCGACGGCCGGTACGGCCGTACGTACGACGTCCCCGGTGAGGCGCCGCTGCGGCTGACGATGCTGGGCGACTCCACGGCCGCCGGCCAGGGCGTGCACCGGGCCGGGCAGACCCCGGGGGCGCTGCTGGCGTCGGGCCTCGCGGC
>NZ_DF968276.1:0-11182 GCF_001270025.1 Streptomyces azureus
GCGCGGACGCGCCGGGGGCACGGCCGTGATCTGTGCCACCCGCGCGGCCCAGGGCCGCGGCCCGGTCCCGCTCGGCCGTACGCTGACCCGAGGAGTCCCAGGGGCCGGCGGAGGTCACCACACCGGCGGCCAGTGCGAGACCGGCGGTGGTGGCGCCCGCGGTGTAGTGCCAGGTCTTCGGCCGCGTGACCCGCGTGACCCGCGCGACCTGCGCTTTCCCTGCTCGGGCGAGCCGCGCGATCCGTGGTTTCGCGACTGCGGCGGTCCTGCCCAGGCGCGGTCGTACGGCATCCGCGATCCGCACCACATGCGGTCTCGCGGCCCGCCAAGGACGCAGCTCCGGCACGACCACCAGCCCCTTTCGCGATCACACACCTGCGTGAGGGACACTTAACCACCAGAACTATGTGTTGATCATGGAGGAGCCACCGGTGGAGTTCGACGTCACGATCGAGATTCCGAAGGGTTCGCGCAACAAGTACGAGGTGGACCACGAGACCGGTCGTATCCGCCTGGACCGGCGACTCTTCACCTCGACCGCCTACCCGACCGACTACGGCTTCGTCGAGAACACCCTCGGCGAGGACGGCGACCCGCTGGACGCGCTGGTCATCCTGGACGAGCCGACCTTCCCGGGCTGCCTCATCAAGTGCCGGGCGATCGGCATGTTCCGGATGACGGACGAGGCCGGTGGCGACGACAAGCTGCTGTGCGTGCCGGCGACGGACCCGCGTGTGGAGCACCTGCGGGACATCCACCACGTGTCGGAGTTCGACCGCCTGGAGATCCAGCACTTCTTCGAGGTCTACAAGGACCTGGAGCCCGGCAAGTCGGTCGAGGGCGCCGACTGGGTGGGCCGCACCGAGGCCGAGGCCGAGATCGAGCGGTCGTACAAGCGCTTCAAGGACCAGGGCGGTCACTGACCCTTCTGATGCTCACGGGCCGCACGCCTGCGCGTGCGGCCCGTTCGCCTGTATGTGCGCATACTGAGGCTGGGGGTACTGAGGCTTACGTGTCGTACAGGGAGCGCCAGGCAGTGACGGACGCGGAAGACCGCAAGCCGAAGTCGGACGAGGCCAGGAGCATGTTCCTGCCTCCGGCGGGGGCCGCCGTCGACGGGGACATGTCGACGACCTCGGAGTTCGCGATCCCCGAGGGCTTCGCCGTGCCCAGGGCGACCGGTACGGAGTCCGAGGTTACGTCCGAGTTCGCTCTGCCGGAGGGGCTGGACGTCTCGCAGGTGCCCTCGGCGGAGCCGGAGGGGTCGGCGTTCACGCCGCCGAGCACGTACAGCGCGAAGCACGCCCCGTCGGCGTTCACCCCTCCGAGCGGGATCCCCGTGGTCAGCCTGACCAAGGACGTGCCCTGGCAGGACCGGATGCGCACCATGCTGCGCATGCCGGTGGCGGAGCGGCCGGCGCCGGAACCGAGCCAGCGCGGCAGCGACGAGTCCGGGCCCGCCGTGCCGCGCGTGCTCGACCTGACGCTGCGTATCGGCGAGTTGCTCCTCGCGGGCGGTGAGGGCGCCGAGGACGTCGAGGCGGCCATGTTCGCCGTCTGCCGGTCGTACGGCCTGGACCGCTGCGAGCCCAATGTCACCTTCACGCTGCTGGCGATCTCGTACCAACCGTCGCTCGTCGACGACCCGGTCACGGCGTCGCGGACCGTGCGCCGCAGAGGCACCGACTACACGCGGCTGGCGGCCGTGTACCAGCTGGTGGACGACCTCAGCGACGACGAGACGGCGGTCTCCCTGGAGGAGGCCTACCGGCGGCTCGCCGAGATCCGCCGTAACCGGCACCCCTACCCCGGCTGGGCGCTGACCGGCGCGAGCGGGCTGCTGGCGGGTGCGGCCTCCGTGCTCGTCGGCGGTGATCTGATCGTGTTCGTCGCGGCCGCGCTGGGGGCGATGCTCGGCGACCGGCTGGCGTGGCTGTGCGCGGGGCGCGGGCTGCCGGAGTTCTACCAGTTCACGGTGGCCGCGACGCCGCCGGCCGCGATCGGGGTCGCGCTGACCCTCGGCCATGTGGATGTGAAGGCCTCCGCGGTGATCACCGGTGGGCTGTTCGCGCTGCTGCCCGGGCGGGCGCTGGTGGCGGGGGTGCAGGACGGGCTGACCGGCTTCTACATCACCGCGGCCGCGCGTCTGCTGGAGGTCCTGTACTTCTTCGTGGGCATCGTCGCGGGTGTGCTGATGGTGCTCTACTTCGGCGTGCAGCTGGGGGCCCGGCTGAATCCGGACGCGGCGCTCGGGATCTCCGACGGTCCGCTGGTGCTGATCGGCGCGTCGATGCTGTTGTCGCTGGCGTTCGCGGTGCTGCTTCAGCAGGAACGATCCACCGTGGTGTGGGTGACGCTGAACGGCGGTGTCGCCTGGATCGTGTACGGGGCGATGCACTACGCGGGCGACATCTCGCCGGTGGCGTCCACGGCGGCGGCGGCCGGGCTGGTGGGGTTGTTCGGGCAGCTGTTGTCCCGGTATCAGTTCGCTTCGGCTCTGCCGTACACGACCGCGGCGATCGGGCCTCTGCTGCCGGGTTCCGCGACGTACTTCGGGCTGCTCGCGATAGCGCAGAACAAGGTGGACGAGGGGCTGGTGTCGCTGTCCAAGGCGGTGGCCCTGGCCATGGCGATCGCCATCGGGGTGAACCTGGGGTCCGAGATCTCGCGGATGTTCCTGCGGATCGGGTCCGCGGAGAAGCGGCGGGCCGCCAAGCGGACCAGGGGTTTCTAGCGCCCTTTGCCTGTGGGCTCGGGCTTCCTGTCCGTTGGCGGCCGCGAGGCGTCTGTCAGTAACCCCCGTTGTAAGGGGGCTGGCCCTCGCCCTGCTGGGTGCCGTAGGGCTGCTGCCGGCTTCCGTACGGCTGCTGCTGGTTTCCGTAGGGCTGCTGCTGGTTTCCGTAGGGCTGCTGCTGGCCGTAGCCCGGGGCCTGGGGGTACTGGCCGTAGTACTGCTGGTCGTTGTAGCCGTTCTGGTTGCCGTGCGGGTGAGGCTGGTCGTCCGGGGTGATGCGGCGAAGCTGGGTCGTCGCGTCGTCCATGACGGGGGGGTGGGGCTGGGACGCCGGGGCCTCTGACGCGGCGCGCTTCTTCTTGGAGCGGTCGCGGAGGTACTCGATGATGATCGGGACGACGGAGAGCAGGACGATCAGGATGAGGATCGACTCGACGTTCTTCTTGATGAAGTCGATCTGGCCGAGCCAGTAGCCGGCGACGGTGACACCCGTGCCCCAGGCGATGCCGCCGATGACGTTGTACGTGACGAACGTGCGGTACTTCATACGGCCGGCGCCGGCCACGATGGGGGCGAAGGTGCGCACGAGCGGGACGAAGCGGGCCAGGACGATCGCCTTGGGGCCGTACTTCTCCATGAACTCGTGGGCCTTGTCCAGGTTCTCCTGTTTGAAGAGCTTGGAGTTCGGCCTGTTGAAGAGCTTCGGGCCCAGGAACTTGCCGATCATGTAGCCCACTTGGTCGCCTACGACGGCGGCGATCACGATCAGCGTGCAGACCAGCCACAGCGGCTGCGTGATGTAGGTGCCCTCGGCCACGAAGAGACCCGCCGTGAACAGCAGGGAGTCACCGGGCAGGAACGCGAAGAGCCCGGATTCGGCGAAGACGATGAGCAGGATGCCGGGCAGGCTGAACGTCGAGATCAGATAGTCCGGGCTGAGCCACTCGGGGCCGAGCGCAAGCGTGGTCACGGGGATGTGGCTCCTGCTGCTTGGGGGGACGGGCTGGGGCTGGCTGCTTCAAAGTATCAACGCAGCCGTGATGGCCCAGGTTCCATGGGGTACTCAGGATGCACTGTCGGCCGTCCCGGACAAAGCTGTGAACCATGGGCATCGATGAATACGGCGGCGGACAGGGCCCCCGGCCCGACGTCCTCGTCGTCACCACGAACGACGTACCCGGCTACCGCGTGCAGAAGGTGCTCGGTGAGGTCTTCGGCCTGACCGTGCGCTCCCGACATCTGGGGAGCCAGATCGGCGCCGGACTGAAGTCGATGGTCGGCGGCGAGCTGCGCGGTCTCACCAAGACGCTCGTACAGACCCGCAACCAGGCCATGGAGCGACTCGTCGAGCAGGCGCGCGCGCGTGGTGCCAACGGTGTGCTCGCGTTCCGCTTCGACGTGACGGAGGCGGCGGACGTCGGCACGGAGGTGTGCGCGTACGGGACGGCCGTGGTGATCGAGCCCGAGCACACGGGGTGACCGCAGCCTCCGCGGCGGCAGCCGGAGGCCCCTCCGTGTGGTGAGTGGCGCCGAAGGCCGGCACAAAGCGGTTGAGGCCCATGAACTGCCCGATTCCCAGGTGGAACAGCGTCATCGAGCCGGGAAACGCCTTCACCGCGGGCCTGGGCAGAACGAAGACCAGGGGGAAGGAGACCTCCGCGGCGATCGTTCTCCAGGTCACGAGCTTTCCCGCATCGGGTACCTGTGCAGGAGGCCGTAGACGCGCTGGTCCCCGGAGTCGCGCCCTTTACGGCCTCGGAGGAGTTGGCACCGGGCGAGAGGTGGGAGGCCTGCTACAGCGGTTGCGGAAAGCTCCGCAACCACCCGCGTTGGTTAGTCAGACAGCCGCACGGTAACGCCTCAACAGAGCTTGTGGGGAGCTTCGTTGGCTCGCACCAAAGCGATATGGACTGGGCCATGGATTTTGGGCGCCGATTTATCACCCCGGGCCGGGACAGCGGGAGTTGACGAGACCTCGAACGAGGGCGCCCCGCACCAGCCGGGACGCCGGAAATCGAGTGGCGCCGGATCGGATGTCAAGTCGGGTACCTCACCTATCCCGAAACAATGCCGGAGCTCGGAGGGCGCGGCCAGGTATCCAGGCATTCCGTGCACACTGGGGCCCGGCGGGGTGGCCGAAGGCCCAGGGGTGGGCGAGCGCGGCGCCTACCCCAGCAGGCCGTGCAGCACGCCGGTGAGCAGCAGTCCGGTGTGCTGTTCGGCGACACTCGCCACCGATCCCACGCCGTTCGCGGCCTCGACTCCCGGGCTCGCGTTTTCCATGTGCCTCGCCACGAGCGCTCCCTCCGCTTTGCCGACGGTCACGGCGAATGTGCACGCGCCGGAAAGACAGCACTGCCACACGAGTTCCGTCGTCAAGGTGTTCGAAAATAACACCCCATGCGGCCTGAACTTCCGAGCTAATTGACCGGCGAGCAGGGGCCCGCCCAATGACCGGGGAATTTCAGCGGGCCGGCGAAAGTTAATCGCTCTTCCGATGGGCGGGCACAAGCGTGTTTCCCGTTTGTCCACTTTGATCCGTTTATCGTGTGCCCGTGGTCCAGGACTCCGCGCGGCAGGCTCCCTCCGTCACCCCCGCGACTGCCGCCCGCGCCTTGCTGCCGTCGATCCTGCCCGCCCTGGCCGTGGGGGTGGCGTCCAGCCTGCTTCTGGTGGGAGTGGAAGTCGCCGCCGAGGAGCTCCAGGACGTGCTGTGGCGGACGGTGCCGGACGCGCTGGGGGTCGGCCGGTACTCGGTGGCGTGGATGTTCGGGATGCTCGTCGCGACCGGGGTCGCGGTCGGGCTGGTGGTGTGGAAGGTGCCGGGCCACGCGGGCCCCGATCCGGCCACGGTCGGCCTGGACGCCCCGGTCCTGCCGCCTGCCGTGCTGCCGGGGTTGCTGCTGGCGACCGCGCTGATGCTGGCCGGCGGGCCGAGCCTGGGCCCGGAGAACCCGATCATCGCCGTGAACGTCGGCCTGGCGGTCTGGCTGGGCGGCCGGGCGCTCCCCCGGGCGCCGGGCAGGATCTGGCCGGCGCTGGCGGAGGCGGCGACGATCGGCGCCCTGTTCGGCACGCCCGTTGCCGCGGCCCTGGTGATCTCCGAGGTGCTGGCCCGGCAGGAGACGCGCGGCCTGCTGTGGGACAACCTGTTCGCGCCGCTGACCGCCGCCGCGGCCGGTGCCCTGACCGCGACCCTCGTCGACCACCCGAGCTTCGACCGCGACCTGCCGTCCTTCGGCCGGCCGGGCTGGGCGGACCTGTCGGCGGCTGTCGTGGTCGCCGCGGCGGGTGCGCTGCTCGGCATGGGAGCCGTGCGCGCCTTCCCGTATGTCCACGCGGCGTTCCGCCGGCTGCGGCATCCGATGCTGATGCTCCCGGCGGGCGGGGCCGTGCTGGGGTGCCTCGCCGCCCTGGGCGGCCATCTGACGCTGTTCAAGGGGCTCGACGAGATCGCCGAGCTGGCGCACGACCCGGACGGCCGGTCGGCCGGTGAGTTCGCCGTCCTGACGGTGGTGAAGCTGGCCGCGCTGCTCGTCGCCGCGTCCTGCGGTTTCCGCGGCGGGCGCATCTTCCCGGCCGTGTTCGCCGGCACCGCCCTCGGTCTGTGCGCGCACGCCCTGGTGTCCGGGGTGCATCCGTCGGTGGGTGTGTCCGCCGGTGTGCTCGGGATGCTACTGGCCATCACCCGGCAGGGCTGGATCAGTCTCTTCGTCGCCGCGGTGCTGGTCGCCTCGCCGGGGATCCTCGCCCTGCTCTGCGTCGCCTCGCTGCCGGCCTGGCTGCTGGTGACCGGGCGGCCGCAGATGCAGCTGCACCCGGACGGCACGCCCGTCCGCTGACACCCGCTCTCGAACCCGTCCTGGAGGCTCCCTTGCCGCTCAACGAAGGCCCCCGTCAGCCCGGCGAGCGCCGACTGTCCGTCAATCCCTTCTACGGCCCCGCCAACCCGCTCGGCGACATGGCCGAGGCCCCGCCCACGCACCGGCTCCCGGACCAGCCCCTGGCACCGGCGACCGCCCACCAGCTGGTGCGCGACGAGCTGATGCTGGACGGCAACGCGCGGCTGAACCTCGCCACCTTCGTCACCACCTGGATGGAGCCGGAGGCCGGGGTGCTGATGGCGGAGTGCCGTGACAAGAACATGATCGACAAGGACGAGTACCCGCGCACGGCCGAGCTGGAGCGGCGGTGCGTGGCGATGCTCGCCGACCTGTGGCACGCGCCCGACCCGGCGGCGGCAGTGGGCTGTTCGACGACCGGGTCGAGCGAGGCGTGCATGCTCGCCGGGATGGCGCTGAAGCGGCGGTGGGCGCGGCTGAACGCCGACCGGTATCCGGGGGCCCGGCCCAATCTGGTGATGGGCGTGAACGTGCAGGTCTGCTGGGAGAAGTTCTGCAACTTCTGGGAGGTGGAGGCCCGGCTGGTGCCCATGGAGGGCGAGCGGTTCCACCTGGACCCGCAGGCCGCGGCCGAACTGTGCGACGAGAACACCATCGGGGTCGTCGGGATCCTGGGCTCGACCTTCGACGGGTCCTACGAGCCGGTCGCCGAGCTGTGCGCGGCGCTGGACGCGGTGCAGGAGCGGACCGGGCTCGACATCCCCGTGCATGTCGACGGGGCGTCCGGTGCCATGGTCGCGCCGTTCCTCGACGAGGACCTGGTGTGGGACTTCCGGCTGCCGAGGGTGGCGTCGATCAACACCTCGGGGCACAAGTACGGGCTCGTCTATCCGGGCGTCGGCTGGGCGCTGTGGCGGGACGCGGACGCGCTGCCGGAGGAGCTGGTGTTCCGGGTGAACTACCTGGGCGGCGACATGCCGACGTTCGCGCTGAACTTCTCCCGGCCGGGTGCGCAGGTCGTGGCGCAGTACTACACGTTCCTGCGGCTGGGCCGGGACGGCTACCGGGCCGTGCAGCAGGCCGCGCGGGACGTGGCCACGGGCCTCGCCGGGCGGATCGAGGCGCTGGGTGACTTCCGGCTGCTGACCCGGGGCGACCAGTTGCCGGTGTTCGCCTTCACGACTGCCCAGGACGTGACGGCGTACGACGTCTTCGACGTCTCACGGCGGCTGCGCGAGAGCGGCTGGCTGGTGCCCGCGTACACCTTCCCGCCGCACCGGGAGGACCTCTCCGTGCTGCGGGTGGTGTGCCGCAACGGCTTCTCCGCCGACCTCGCCGAGCTGCTCGCCCAGGACCTGGAACGGCTGCTGCCGGAGCTGCGCCGGCAGCCGCGCCCCTTCACCCTGGACAAGGGCACGGCCACCGGGTTCCATCACTAGCGGCTCAGCCGCCCGAACCTCCGTACCGCCAGCGGGAAGAACACCGCCAGCAGGGCGAGGGGCCAGACGATCGCCGCCCACGCGTGCCCGGACTCCGCGCCGGGGGTGCCGAACAGGTCCCGTACGGCCGTGGCCGTGTGGGACATGGGGTTCCACTCGACGACCGTGCCGAGCCAGCCGGGCATGGTGTCGGGGAGGGCCAGGGCGTTGGACAGGAAGCCGACCGGCCAGACCAGGATCTGCACGGCCTGGACCATCTCCGGCTTCCCGGCCACCAGCGCCAGATAGATGCCGATCCACAGCATGGCGAACCGGAACAGGAGCAGCAGGCCCACAGCGCCCAGGAAGGCCACCGGACCGCCGTGGACCCGCCAGCCGAGCGCGGCTCCCACGCCGATCAGCACCACCAGGGCCAGCGCCGACTGGAGCATGTCGGCGGCCGAACGGCCCACCAGCACCGCCCCGTTGGCCATGGGCATCGATCGGAAGCGGTCGATGACGCCCTTGTCGAGGTCCCGGGTGACGGCGATCATCGTGCCCTCCAGGCCGAAGGCCATGGTGAGCGCGAGCATGCCGGGGATCAGGTAGTCGCGGTACTCGCCGCTCACCCCCCGGCCGCCGCCGATCAGGTAGCCGAACATGAGCAGCAGCATCACGGGGAAGATCAGGTTGACAACCAGCTGGACCGGCTGCCGACCCCAGCGGGCGAGTTCCCGGCGGGTCATGGTCCAGGAGTCGGTCAGGGCGTAGGCGGTCACGCTGCCTCCTTCACTCGGCGGTCGTCTCCGGTGAGGTGCAGGAACACCTCGTCCAGCGTCGGGCGGCGCAGGGCGACGTCCTCGGCCTCGATGCCGGCTTCCTGAAGGGCCCGTACGACCCCGGAGAGCGCCTCCATGCGGTCGGTCACCGGGGCGCTCAGCAGGCGTCGGTCGGTGTCGACGGCGACCTGCGCGAGGGGCAGCAGGGCGACGGCCGCGCCCAGTTGCCCCGCGTCGCGCAGGACCACGTCGATGCGGTCGCCGCCGGTCTCCGCCTTCAGCTCGTCCGCCGTGCCCTCGGCGATGACACGGCCGGCGTCGACGACCGAGATGCGGTCGGCGAGCTGGTCGGCCTCCTCCAGGTACTGCGTGGTGAGCAGGACCGTCGTACCGCCGCCGACCAGGGAGCGGACGGAGTTCCAGACCTCGGCGCGGCCGCGAGGATCGAGGCCGGTGGTCGGCTCGTCCAGGAACAGCACCTCCGGTTCGGTGATCAGGGAGGCCGCGAGATCCAGGCGGCGCCGCATGCCGCCGCTGTACTGCCGGACCGCCTTGCGGCCGGTGCCGGCCAGGTCGAAGCGCTCCAGGAGCTCGTCGGCACGCGCGCGTGCCCGCCTCGCGCCCAGATGGTGCAGCCGGCCGAACAGCTCCAGGTTCTGCCGGCCGCCGAGTTCCTCGTCGAGCGCGGCGTGCTGGCCGAGCAGGCCGATGCGCAGCCGTACGGCGTACGCCTCGCGCACCACGTCGTGCCCGGCCACCTCGATCCGGCCCGCGTCGGGTCGCAGCAGCGTGGACAGGACCCTCACCAGGGTGGTCTTGCCCGCACCGTTCGGGCCGAGCACCCCGTGCACCGTGCCGCGCGCCACCCGCAGGTCGAGCCCGTCCAGCGCCTTCTTGTCGCCGTATCTCTTCTCCGCGCCTTCGACGGTGATCGCCGTGTCGGCCACAGACACTCCCTCGCTAGTCAAACTTGACTACAGGCCCAAAGGTAACCCCGGGCCCTCCATTCGTCAAATTTGATTAGTGGTCGTCCCCGGGATGCCGCTCCCCCGTCGCGTACGGGTTCTCCTCGTCCTCGGCCAGCACGCCGACGAACGGGTCGCCCTCGTCGGCGAAGGTGTAGGCGCCGCCCTCGATGCGCTCGATGAGACCGCGGGTCCACTCGGCCTCGGAGTCGGCCGTGTGGACCCACATGTTCATGATCTCGCCGATATGGCCCAGCTGTCCGGGCCCCTCCTCGGGGACGTAGTGCTCCAGGACGGAGGCCCGCCACTGCTCGATCCGCAGGGTGCGCTCCTTCAGCAGCGCGACCGCCTCCGCCCGCGGCAGGTCGACGACGAAGCCGACGGCGGCCGTCTTCACGTCCCCCCGCTGGTCGTACGTGACCAGCGCCTCGCGCAGCAGCCGGAAATACTCCTCGGTCCCCTGCCCGGTGATCTCGTACTCGGTGCGCGGCGGGCCACCGGCCGTGGACGGGGCGACCTCGTGCGCGTGCAGCAGTCCCTGCTTCGCCATCTGCTTCAGGGCGTGGTAGATCGAGCCGGGCTTGGCGTTGGACCACTCGTGCGCGCCCCAGTACTCCAGGTCGTTGCGCACCTGGTAGCCGTGGGCCCGCCCGTGCATGCGGACCGCGCCGAGCACGAGGAGACGGATCGCTGACATGGGGCCAGCGTAGAACCACAGGAGGTCAGTCCCAGGAGCTGCCCTGCTCCTTCGCCACCAGTTCGAGGGCGGTGACGCCGTCCAGCGACTCACGGATGATGTCGGCGTGGCCGGCGTGCCGGGCCGTCTCGCGGATCAGGTGCAGGCACAGCCAGCGCAGCGAGAGCCACTCGTCCTTCGGGTTCCAGGACGTCTTCGCCAGCAGGAAGGTGTCGTCGAGGCTGGGTGCCGAGCGGATGAACGACTCCGTCTCGGCGGCCACCTTCTCGTAGTACGCGAGACAGGCCTCGACGGTTTCGCCGTCCACCAGCCGGAAGCACTCGTGCCAGTTGGACTCGTCCCGGTGGACGGCCGGCGGCTCGCCCTTGGCCCGGGCGATCCAGCCCTGCTCGACCTCGGCGACGTGCTTGACCAGCCCGGCGAGTGACAGCTCGCTGGCGCTGGGCGTGCTGACGGCCTGCTCGTCGGTCAGCCCCAGCACCGCCCGCCGGATGCCGCCGCGCTGCTCGGCGATGAAGGAGAGCAGCGCTCCGCGCTCGTCGCCGTGTGTCTCCGCGGGAACGTGAGTGACCATGACCGCCGCCTTTCGCCGGATCCGGGGACCTCCCCCGACACCGACGAAGCTACGGGCCCTTGCGGTCAGGTTCTGTCCGCAAGGGCCCGGCGTTTCGTACGAGGTCTAGAACCAACGCCGTTCAGTTAGGGCGGGGCTGGGGGTGTCAAGGGCCGCTCGTGAGCATGGCGATG
>NZ_DF968277.1:0-1832 GCF_001270025.1 Streptomyces azureus
CCTACACCCTTACCCCGGGACAACCACCGCCCGGGCTGGACTACCTTCCTGCGTCACCCCATCACTCACCTACTACCACCTTGGTTCGGCGGCTCCACCACTCCCCTTTGCCCGAAGGCTCCAGGGCGGCTTCACGGCCTTAGCATTAGTGGATTCAATGTTTGACGCTTCACAGCGGGTACCGGAATATCAACCGGTTATCCATCGACTACGCCTGTCGGCCTCGCCTTAGGTCCCGACTTACCCTGGGCAGATCAGCTTGACCCAGGAACCCTTAGTCAATCGGCGCACACGTTTCTCACGTGTGAATCGCTACTCATGCCTGCATTCTCACTCGTCAACCGTCCACAACTCGCTTACGCGGCTGCTTCACCCGGCAGACGACGCTCCCCTACCCATCACGATCCCCGTTGGGGGTATATATCGCAATGACACGACTTCGGCGGTACGCTTGAGCCCCGCTACATTGTCGGCGCGGAATCACTAGACCAGTGAGCTATTACGCACTCTTTCAAGGGTGGCTGCTTCTAAGCCAACCTCCTGGTTGTCTCTGCGACTCCACAACCTTTCCCACTTAGCGTACGCTTAGGGGCCTTAGTCGATGCTCTGGGCTGTTTCCCTCTCGACCATGGAGCTTATCCCCCACAGTCTCACTGCCGCGCTCTCACTTACCGGCATTCGGAGTTTGGCTAAGGTCAGTAACCCGGTAGGGCCCATCGCCTATCCAGTGCTCTACCTCCGGCAAGAAACACACGACGCTGCACCTAAATGCATTTCGGGGAGAACCAGCTATCACGGAGTTTGATTGGCCTTTCACCCCTAACCACAGGTCATCCCCCAGGTTTTCAACCCTGGTGGGTTCGGTCCTCCACGAAGTCTTACCTCCGCTTCAACCTGCCCATGGCTAGATCACTCCGCTTCGGGTCTTGAGCGTGCTACTCCACCGCCCTATTCGGACTCGCTTTCGCTACGGCTTCCCCACTCGGGTTAACCTCGCAACACACCGCAAACTCGCAGGCTCATTCTTCAAAAGGCACGCAGTCACGAGAACAAGGCTTGCCTTGTTCCGACGCTCCCACGGCTTGTAGGCACACGGTTTCAGGTACTATTTCACTCCGCTCCCGCGGTACTTTTCACCATTCCCTCACGGTACTATCCGCTATCGGTCACCAGGGAATATTTAGGCTTAGCGGGTGGTCCCGCCAGATTCACACGGGATTTCTCGGGCCCCGTGCTACTTGGGTGTCTCTCAAACGAGCCGCTGATGTTTCGACTACGGGGGTCTTACCCTCTACGCCGGACCTTTCGCATGTCCTTCGCCTACATCAACGGTTTCTGACTCGCCTCATGGCCGGCAGACCATAAAAGAGAGATCCCACAACCCCGTATACGCAACCCCTGCCGGGTCTCACACGCATACGGTTTGGCCTCATCCGGTTTCGCTCGCCACTACTCCCGGAATCACGGTTGTTTTCTCTTCCTGCGGGTACTGAGATGTTTCACTTCCCCGCGTTCCCTCCACACTGCCTATGTGTTCAGCAGCGGGTGACAGCCCATGACGACTGCCGGGTTTCCCCATTCGGACACCCCCGGATCAAAGCCTGGTTGACGACTCCCCGGGGCCTATCGTGGCCTCCCACGTCCTTCATCGGTTCCTGGTGCCAAGGCATCCACCGTGCGCCCTTAAAAACTTGGCCACAGATGCTCGCGTCCACTGTGCAGTTCTCAAACAACGACCAGCCACCCATCACCCCGAACCTTCGGTCCGAGTGCACTGGGGCCGGCGACTGAGGAAAAATCCATTCCCTCAGACACCCAACAGCGTGCCCGAC